>JADLCA010000707.1 GCA_020847495.1 Candidatus Hydrogenedentota bacterium
GATGAGGACGACGTTGCGGAAATCGGCCTTCTTCCCATTATTGTCGGTGAGGGTTGCGTGGTCCATCACTTGCAGCAGGATGTTGAAGAGGTCTTCATGGGCCTTCTCGATCTCGTCGAGCAGGAGGACGCAATACGGATGGCGGCGGATCTCGTCTGTCAACAAACCGCCCTGCTCGAAGCCCACGTAGCCGGGCGGCGCGCCGATGAGCCGCGCCACGGTGTGTTTCTCCCTGTACTCGCTCATGTCGTAACGCGCGAAGTGAACGCCCATGATCGCGGCGAGCTGGCGCGCCACCTCGGTCTTGCCCACGCCCGTCGGCCCGGTGAATAGGAAGCAACCCGTGGGCTTGTCTTCGCTGCCCAGGCCCGCACGCGACCGCTTGATGGACGTTGACACCGCGTGAATGGCGTCATCCTGCCCAAACACGACGCGCTTCAACTCCTCCTCCAGACTGCCCAACTGAACCTTGTCGGAAGACGACACGCTGCGCGCCGGGATGCGCGCCATCTCCGCCACGATGCGTTCCACGTCGATCGGGCGGATGGTCTTGCGCGTGGGGTTCGGCAACAGGCGGACGCTCGCACCCGCTTCGTCGATGACGTCGATGGCCTTGTCCGGGAGGAAACGGTCGTTGATGTGTTTCGCGGAGAGTTCCGCCGCCGCGCGCAGCGCCGTGTCCGTATAAGTGATGTCGTGATGCTTTTCGTAGCGCGACTTCAGACCGCGCAAGATCAGCACCGTCTCTTCCACCGAAGGCTCGAGGATCTCGATCTTCTGAAACCGCCGCGACAGCGCGCGATCCTTCTCGAAGTGGTTCTTGTACTCTTCGTAAGTCGTCGACCCGATGCACCGCAGATCGCCGGAGGCCAGCACGGGTTTCAGAATGTTGGACGCGTCCATGGTGCTGTCCGCAGTCGCGCCCGCGCCCACGACGCTGTGGATCTCGTCGATGAAGAGCACCACATCATCGCGCGCCACCAACGCCCCGATGACCGCCTTCAAACGTTGCTCGAATTCGCCCCGGAACTTCGTGCCCGCCAGCAGCGCAGGCAAATCGAGCAGCAGAATCTCGACGTCTTTCAACACGTCCGGCACGCCGCCTTCATGAATTCGCAGGGCCAGTCCCTCGACGAGCGCAGTCTTGCCGACGCCGGGTTCACCCACGTAGATCGGATTGTTCTTGCGGCGGCGGCACAGCACTTGGATCGTGCGGCGGATTTCATGTTCGCGTCCGATGATTGGATCGATCTTGCCTTCGGCGGCCCGGCGATTGAGGCTGATCGTGAAGGCATCAAGCGGGTTCTGGCGCGGATGCGGCGCTTCGTCTCCTTCGGGTTCGTTCTCTGACTCAACGGTCTCCGGTTCGGTCAGGAATTTCGAGATGCCGTGCGAGATGTAATTCAGCACATCCAGCCGCGTGATACCTTCCGTGCGCAAGAAGTACGTGGCGTGCGCGTTTTTCTCATCAAAGATCGCCGCGAGGATGTCGCCCGCGTCAACTTCTTTCTTGCCGGAATAGTGAACGTGCGCGATGGCGCGCTGCATGAGGCGCTCGAAGCCCAGCGTCTGCTGCGGCACGTGGTCGCGGCCCGTGGGCACACGCTGCAACTCGGTCTCGAAAAACTCCTCCAGGGCCTTGCGCATGTTGTTGATGTTGCCGCCGCAGTTCACCAGGATCTCACACCCGTAGACATCGTCGAGCAGCGCGTAAAGCAGATGCTCCACGCACAAATACTCATGGCGGCGGTTCCGCGCTTCCGTAAGCGCGGCTCCCAGCGACCTCTCCAGTGACTTACTGAACATCCATCAATCTTTCGTGCGAACCTAAGCCGGTTCCATCGAGCAACGCAGGGGAAATCCATTCGCCTGCGCGTTGGCGTGCACGGTCGAGATCTTCGTCGCGGCGATGTCTTCCGTGAAGACGCCGCAGACGCCCACCCCGTTTTCATGCACGTTGAGCATGATGCGCACCGCCTCCTCCGGTTCCTTGTGAAACACGGTGCGCAGCACGGCCACCACGAAGTCCATGGTCGTGTAATCGTCGTTATGCATCAGCACGCGGAACATGGGAGGCGGTTTGACCTCCTCCCGCGTCTCCGTGGCGACGCTCTCGCCCAGACCCGGAACGTACTCTGCCATCTTGATTTATGCCTTGCACCCACACCGGGCGCGTCAATTCTGCAAATGGATCAATCGTCTCTATAGTATCACATGAACAGGCGGAAAGGCCTCACGGTAAGGCCTCATGGCTTCCTGAGCGCGCCGCCCCTCTTGGGAATCCCAGATCTGAGATCTCAAATCTGAAATCTGAGATTTGAGATCCGATCCCTCCCATTCATCCCATTCCTCCCATACTTCCCATAACGCCCATCCTTTCCATTCCCATCCCCCGCGCGTGTAGTAGCCGCCCTGCGTTGTGTACAATACCCCGATTCACAGTCCCCGAGGAGGTTATCGCATGCTCAGAGTACTCATCGCCGTCCTGATTGCCGTGCCCGCGGCGCTTGCCGCCGTGGTCGAGGAAGAGGTCGAGGTTCAGGGCGACTACACAGTGTTCCGCGTCGCGCCGGGCGAAGGCGCGGGCGTGGAACGCTTCGGATCCATCGCGTCCCAGAAAAACCAGGCCGGCGGCGGCGGACTGCTGCAGGAGGGTTTCGGCATTGGTAATTTCTATGTTCCGAACCGCCGTCTGAACGAGCGCCTGGAAGTCCTCGAGACCGCGGGTGACAGCCCGGTCTTGCAGTACTCGTACGATTGCGATGGACCTAACATCGGCGGGCTGCATGTGACCCGGACCATGGAGCCCCTCCCCCATGAAGCATCGATCCGCGTGAAGTGGCGGATCGAGAACAACGGTGACGAGGACCAATGGGTCGCGCCGTGGGTCCGCAACGAAGTGCTGCCGGGCGGCTCCTTCGAGAATGGCGACCGGATCGACCTCGCCGCGCCGGAGGGCGTCATCCAGGCACAGCGCAGTGGCTACCATGTGGCGTCGCGAAACTGGATCGCCGCTACGGATCCCGCGCTGAAGGAGACCCTCTACGCGGTGTTCAACGCGGACCAAACGCACGCGTTTCTGGCGGAGCGCGAAAATGGCGCGCCGTTCTGCGCCTTGCAGACCGCCTTCATCCCCAAGGTGATGAAGGTGGGCGACGTCTGGGAAACGGCGTACCGGGTCAACACCGTGCGCGGCCTCTCGCACGTGAGTTTTGCCACGGATGAACTCGCCGCCCAGTTGGATTACGTGGACGGTAAACTCGAGCTTCTGATCGCCGGCACAAAA
>JADLCA010000708.1 GCA_020847495.1 Candidatus Hydrogenedentota bacterium
ATGGCAGTGGGTTCTACTGGGCTCCCTGCTTTCCATCGCCGCGTTTTTCAGCAGACAGTTTGGCATCCTCATCACCCTGGCGTTCGTGGCAACCCAGGTGCTCTTCTTCCGCGCGGTGCGCGGCCGGGTCACGCTTGCCGCCGTGTGCGCCATGACGATTCCCTGGGCGTTCACGTTGCTCGCCACAGCCTTGGCAGATACCAAGCGAGGCCGCTTGTTCCTGGCCTCACAAACATTACCCGGCTATCTCGATTCTGCCCCCTTGGGGGTGCTGGGCATTGTGGTGTTCTCCATCGTGCTCACCGTGGGCTTATTCCTCTTGCCCGTAGCCGTTGGCGTTCTCACGCCGGGCTTGGGACGATTTCCCTCCTGGCCTCGCTCCGCCCGCTGGGTTTCGCTGGCTGCGGCCGCGGTGCTGCTGTTCTTGTTCATGCGCGATCCCCGGCCACTGCCTCGTATTCCCAACATGCTGCGCAACCTTGGCGTCGGCCCGCTCCTCCTCCGCGATATCTACGACCTGCGCCATCCCTGGTCTCCCCAATCGTTGGGGCCCGCGGCACTTTGGTGCGTGACGATATTGGCAGCCGTGGCAGCCGCCATTTGCGCCGGCGCCGCGTGGAGCGCATGCACGCGGCCCCGGCGCCAGCCGCGATACATCCGCCTTGCTCGGATCGGCGCCGCGCGTTACCGGCGCATGCAGAGCACGTTTCTACTCATCCTGGCCGCGTTGCTGGTGTTGGCTCCGCTTAACCCCAAGGCGCTCGTGTACTACGACCGCTACCTCGTGCCCGCGCTGATTCCGCTGGCGCTGGTCGTGGCACGCAGTCTGCCGCCGCCCCGGCGCGTGGGACTGTTTCGCCCGGTGGCCTTCGCATGCACGCTCTACTTCGTCTTCTCCGTCATGTGCCTTCACGACTACATGACCTGGAACCGCGCGCGCTGGCAAGCCATCGAGCGGTTGCGCACGGAGTTTCACGCCAAGGACACCCAGATCGACGCGGGATACGAATTCAATGGCATGTACACCAGCGAGACGTTCATGGAGGAATCCGGCACGAAGTCCTTCCATATTCAGGGCGAAAAGGGATGGTGGGTAATAGGTTCAAAGTTCCGAGTCGCCATGTCGCCGCTCGAAGGCTATCGCGTAATTGGCGAAGTCCCCTACGATCCATGGCTTGGCGGCGAGAATACGCCTGTTTTGATGTTGGCGCGAACGAAGTAGTCGCTTGCCAGCCCCGATCTCTCACCCGCACGCCACAGTTGAGAAACGGCCCTGCCGTCCCTCCGGGACTGGACGGAAATGGGGCGCTGACAACCCCGGAATGAATTCCGGGGCTACTTTCTACGGTCCCTCCGGGACAGATAAGAGAGTGCCCCACAGGTCCGCCGGGCCCATAAGAAAGGTGTTGAGCAGGTGCCTGTGTGCCAAGGCGAAACTGCCAACGCAAATCTCATCACATCATGGTGAGCCTTCACACGAGGGCGGCGAGCATGCCTGCCCGTGCCTGCCCGTGCCTGCCCGTGCCTGCCCGTGCCTGTCCGTGCCTGTCCGTGTTCGTCCGTGTTCGTCCGTGTTCGTCCGTGTTCGTCCGTGGGTGTGGCAATGCGCACTACGGTCTCGCCAACAGCACCGCCCAATCCTCCGCCGGGTCGCTCGGCGGCGCGCCTAGCTGAACCGAGCCGCCGCCGCGCACGCGCGTTTCGGCTCCGGCGAATTTTCCTGACCTCGGATTGAACCAACGTTGGACGAAGTCCCCCTGGGCGCCAGACAGATCGAGGCTTCCGGTCTCCGTGGCCACGGGCAAGTAGATAGCGTAGCGTTCGCTCTCCTTCGCGAAGACCTGCCCCTTTACGAGGTTATGCTCACCTTGGTATACGCTCGCGCCGACCCGCAGCGCATCGTTGGGCTCCATTTCCCAGAAAGGCAGATTCTCTTCCATGAAGGCCCGCGCGTGCGCCATGTAGCGCCAATGGGGCTCGTAGTTGCGGAAGTCCTCGGACTTGTCCTTCTCATTATAGATGAATTCGATCTGACCGCCAGAGAGGTAGATCGGCCAGATGTACTCGCGCCGGTGCCGGTCCGCGTTCTCCGCGTTCGCATAGTCCGGAAAGAACTCGTCCATGCCGATGACCTGAGGGAAACCTGCCTCGCGCGACTGCGTGCGCCACGTCTCAACGATATCTGTTTCGTTTGTTTGGAACGATGTGACCTGGAAACGCGGATCGGCAAGAAACGGCGCCCACGCCTTTTCCACCTTGCCCGCGTGGTGAACCGTCACCGGGTGATCGTAGGGATCGACATCCCGAAAGTACTGCGCGCATTCCTTCACCATGTCCGGCGCCAGTTCGATGTTCAGGTTGTACTCCTCGCAGAGGTTCCATTGCAGCGCGGGCAAATGCGCGAAACGCGCAATGAGTTCCCGGTAATACAGTTTGCGCTCGATGCCGAACGTGGCGTCGTCCAGCTCTCGCTTGTTGTTCTCCTCCGCCTCGTTCAGCACGAAGTGCAGCAGGATGCCCTGCCGCTGTGCGTGCTCAAACACAATGCTCCACTCACGCAGCTTTCCCACATCGAAATGCAGATTGTCGTTGGCTTCACTGCCTTTGCCGTCAATCGGCCCCGCGTACGGCCACGCGTTCTTTCCATCGCCGCCAATGTTCATGGGCAGAAAGTAGATGCTGTTGACCTTGACCGATGCCAGGTAATTCAGCGCGCCGATGATGGCCTTACCCTTGCCGCCGCCCCAGTCGGGATCGCCGTCGCGCCAATCCGGAACATGACTCTCGAAGCGATACTTGGCACGCGGCGTGTTTGAGACGACGGCATAGGAGAGAAGATCCTCGGGGCTGTCCGTGCCGCCCTTCAGCCAGTAGCCGCCATCGCGAAACTTGAGGTAGAAGCCCCCGGCGTACTCGAGACGCCCCCACCGATAGAAGCCTTGCGCCTCGGGGTCCTGTGCCGCGATATAGAAAGCGCCCGCCGCGCCGCTAAAGCCGGTGGCCTCGCCCGCATTCTCGTCCAGGCTGACCGCGATTTCGGGTCCTTTCCGGAACTGGGCTTTGAAGACCCACTTTCCCGTTTCATCCGGCGAGAAGTACACGCGCCACACCGTGCCTGCGCTGCCTCCATTGCCATCGCCATCAAAGAAGCCGGGCACGCTCACGCCCTTGCCCGACGGGCTCGTGAACTCCACCTGAAACCGGTAGTCCAGGAACGGATTCGGCTCGTTGTCCGTGACGGTCGCTTCAGGACCGTCGAAGTCAATGCGCACCGGCTCCCAGTTCCGCAGCGACCCCGAAACCTTGAAGTCTTCCGCACCAACTGTCCACGCTGGGACAACGAGAAGCAACAGAAACAGCCACACCATGGCACGCCGACCGATCATCTTCCGTTTCTCCGTAAGCGTTAAGAGCTTTTGACTGAAACTTCGTTGTAGCGCAGGCGTCTCGCCTGCAACAACAGAATTGCAGGCGAGACGCCGGCGCTACGCG
>JADLCA010000709.1 GCA_020847495.1 Candidatus Hydrogenedentota bacterium
ATGCCGCAGAACTCGAAACGCGCATGAGAGACGTTTGGATCGCCCTCACCCAGCGGATTCTGATCGCGGTTGGCGTCCACGTATAGGTCACGGACGGTAATGTGGCCCACGCCCGAACCGATGATGCGGATGACGTTCGTCTCCTGCTGCGGCGCCTGGACCAGCTTGGTCGCCGTGCCGAGCCCGCACAGCACAACGTTGCTGCGCTCGATGAGCACGCCCCCGAGTTTGCCTTCGACCTTGCGGATGTCGTAGGTGCCTTCCATGAGCTGCACGGTCCCGCCCACTTCCGGGAGCGTGCGGATGGCGGCATTGATCTCCTCCTGGTCGCCCTCGCCGTCGCCCACGAAATCCGCAGCGGCCTTCGAGCGGTCCGAGGAGTTGTGCGTGGCAACGACTACGGTGGCGGCGGCGCTTCGCGGAAGCGGGCCGGGGTCCGGCGCGGCGGCGGTCAAGATCAGTGAGAGTAGGACGTGGTACACTGCGTTCCTCCTTCGGGTTGAGCACCGGTGTTTGACACCGCAGTGGCGCAATCGAGAGTAACAGGAAAGGGTGTTGATGTGCGAGTCATGGTAGCAATCCTCGCGGCTGTCTGGGTCGCCGCGTACGGGTGGACACAGGATGGTCCCAGCGACGCCGAGAAAAAGGCCGCGTACGTGGAGGCAGTCACGCGCGGCGAAGGATTCATGCCCTGGCAAACGCCGGGCCCCTCGGAAGAGGAAACTGCTTTTCGGCGCGCCATGGAAGAGCGGAAGGACGCAATGTTGGCGGGACGCACTCCCCTGGCACATCCAGTCCTCGTGCTACCAGGGGCTCGCGATACCGCGCTTCAGTTGATCGATGCAAATCCTCGTACGGCCGCGTGGTTCAACGCCATCAAGGCGCAGGCGGACGCCCTCATTGCTCAAGGTCCGGGCTTCGTCGAACGGATGATCCCGGAACTCACGCCTACGAACACATACGGGACGACCTGTCCCCAATGCGTGGGGGTGAAGTCGCAAGAGGGCGAGGGCCACGGCCTGATCGCCTGGACCTGGACGGAGCCGGAATCCCTCGTGTGTACGAAGTGCGGACAGCGCTACCCGGACCCGCAGTACCCGGAAACAGCCACTCTGATCGCGCCGCGCATGGGCCAGTCGTTTACCTTCTATCTCAACGATGCCGAGCGTGCGCAACCCGAAGACCGGAGCGGCAAACTTGCCTATCACTGGGTGGGCTATCCGATTCATGTGAGCTTCACCGGGCTTATCCGTGAGAACAAAGTCCAGTTCATGCAAGCCGCGCTGGAGGATATCGCACTGAGCTACTGGCTCACGCAGGACCCGCGCTACGGCGAACTGGGCGTGGCAGTTCTCGTACGGTTTGCGAAATGCTACCGGAACTGGCTCTACCACGATTACTGGGACACTTACGCCGACTGCGACCCCCTCTACGCGGCGTGGCATGACAAGCAGTTGCCCTTGGAATGGAAACGGCACCTGTGCGCGCAGGTGTTCGACAAGGATTCCCTCACCGCCGCGCGCATGGAGCAATCGTATTGGGGCGCGGGGCGTATCCACCCCAGCACAGACAGTATTTCGGCCCTGCCTTCGATGCTGCTCGCGTACGATCTTCTGCATGACGCGCCACGGTGGACGCCCGAGACGCGGGCCCAGGTCGAGCGCGACTTCTTCCTGGAGTTCGTCATGGGCGCGGAGCCGTTTGTTGGCGGCGCGGACAAGGCCGAGAACGTGAACAACAAATCGCCGCGTCTCTACAACGCCTTTGCCGCGATTGGCAAGTGCCTGGGCCTTCCGGGCTATGCCGATGTCGCGCTGCGCGGCTACGAAGGCGTTCGCGACAAGTCCTTTCTGTACGATGGCTTCAGCAAGGAAAGTCCCGCGTACACGAATATGTACCTTTCCCAGTTGATCGCGATTCCCGAGACGCTCCACGGTTTCGAGTGGCCGGCAGGTTTTCCGGGGCGCTCGGGTCGCGTGGACTGCTACTCCAATGACCCGCGTCTCGCGTTCATGTTCCGCGCCGTCGTGGATCAGAGGCGTCCCGATGGCCGCTATCTTCCCCTCAGCGATACCAACGAAAGCTCGGCGCCTTCCGGCTTCATCCTCGATGTGGGCGCAAGGCGATATCCCGAGTGGTACGTGGGCCTTCGCGGCGGGGCAGGGCCTGCGAACACGTACACCCTGCTTAACCCGCTTGCAGCCTCCACCTCCACCGCGACAGAGCCCCCTGAGATCTACTTCCCGGCATGGATGAACGCCATCCTCCGCCATGGCGCAGGCACGAACGCGGCCGTCCTCTCTTTGCCGTTCTCTCCGCCCGGCGGCCACCGTCACTCTGACAATCTGGCCCTTTTCTACAGCGACGGAGGCGCCACGGTCCTCGGCGACCACGGCTATGTCGGCGATATGCCCGTGAACCAATGGATCCGGAGCACGCGGAGTCACAACCTCGTTGTTGTGGACGATGGCGAGCAAAATCACGAGGGGCGCGTGCCGTCGTTCGAGTACATGGCGGCAACGCCGGAAGTCTCGCTGGTACAGGCCTCCTCCAATGCCTATCCGCAGTGCGCGCGGTACCAACGCGCCGTGCTGCTGCTGAAAGGCCCCGAAGGAAAGACGATCGCCGTCGACATCTTTCGGGTCAGCGGCGGCAGGAAGCACGCGTTTCGCGTATTCAGCGAGTTGGCTTCAAGCGACAACCCCAACGGCCAGCTTGTGTTCAACGGCATCGCGATGCCGGACGAGCCTCCGCTGCCGCAGGTGGGTTCAAGCCTGGCCAAAGACGATATCTTCGGTCTGCGCGACGTGCGCAGCGTGACCGGCCCGCCTGCCCAGTGGCAGGCCATGTGGAAAGAAGATAAACGTGCCTGCCGCTTGTGGCTCTGCTCTCCCGTATCGCGTGCGGAGGCGTCCAATGGGCCGGGTCAACAATCGCGCGACGACGCGGGTCGCCGCGTGCGGTACGTCGATGCGGTGCGCGAAGGCGAAAACCTGGAAAGCGTCTTCGTGGCCGTGCACGAACCCATGGACGGCCCGGATGGCGCGCGTGCCCTTGCAGTGGAGCGTCTGGAAGCCACAGCAGGTGGTCCGGACGCGGTTGCGTTGCGCATTGAAAGCGCCTGGGGAACCTACCACGTCCTCAACGCGTTCAGCGACGCGGCACAAATCGGCGATCTGTGGTTTCAGGGCGCGTTTGGCATTGCCTTCGAAGATGGCACGGACCGATGGACGTGGTCGCTTGGAGCATCGACTCTCCGCCGGAACGACAATGGATTCGATGGCGCGTCCGCCCGGTGGTCCGGTACAGTCACCGCACAGCAGGAGCTGCAGTTCTCGACAGATACGGCCCGCCCTGAAGGTTGGCCATTGATCGAAGACCAAAACACAGCCTATGTCCGCGTGTTTGACGGAACATACTGGACGGGTTTCCCGGTCTCGGGCGGCGACGCGCAGCGGATAACGGTGGACCGTTTCCCGCTGCCGGTGCTCAAGGAGTTCGACTATCCCGCGCTTCGGATTACGCGCACGGACAACGGCTGAGGCCAATGCCCCTGCTATTACTCCGCGACCATCGTGTTCTTCAGGATGCCGATGCCGTCGATGGCCGCCTCCACCACGTCGCCGGGTTTCAGGAACGTGCCGGTCGGGAAACCCACGCCTGCAGGCGTGCCCGTGGAGATGATGTCCCCCGGTTCCAGCGTGACGGACTGCGTGATGAACTCGATGACGGCCGCGACCGGGTAGACCTGCAACGCCGTCGACGCGTCCTGCTTGGTCTCGCCATTCACCTTCAGCGTGACATGCAGTTTCTGCGGGTCCGCCACCGCGTCGGAGGATATCGCGCACGGACCCATCGGACAGAACCCGTCGTGCCACTTACCGTGGAGCCAGTCGAAGAATTCGTCCTTGGGCCGCGGCGAGCGCCCGGCATTGGGCGTGTACTTCCGATCTGAAATGTCGTTGATCACGGTGTAGCCCGCGACGTAATTCAGCGCGTCCGCCTCCTTTACGTGCCGGGCGCGCTTGCCGATAACCACAGCCAGCTCGGCCTCCCAGTCGATGTGGTCTGGCGATACCCGCGGGATCGGCACGGGCGCGCCGGGGTGATTCACGGTGGTCGAGGGCTTCATGAACACATACGGGAACGTCTTCGCGCGTTCCACGGCG
The DNA here is from genome assembly GCA_020847495.1 of Candidatus Hydrogenedentota bacterium. Lineage (GTDB taxonomy): Bacteria > Hydrogenedentota > Hydrogenedentia > Hydrogenedentales > SLHB01 > JAHDWY01. The sequence goes on from JADLCA010000709.1 coordinate 4,170, forward strand.
ATTTCGCCGCCCTCCTCGATGTGCGCTGCGTAGTTTCCCGCAAGCAGGAAAATCTTCGGTGGCTGAGGAAACGGCGCCAAAAGGCGAATGCTGCCCGTATCAAGCGACGGGACGCCGTCCAGATTCTTGTCCAGCCAATCCGCCACCGCCTTGGCCTCCGCATGGTGCGAGCCCCCAGGCAGGAAGGGCAGCAGGTTGGAGCCCTCCGGCAACGCGTGCCGCCGCTGCGTGCGCTGCTCGCAGGCCGCCACGGCCTGCGCAACAGGTACGGTCTTTGTGTCGTAGTAGAAACCGGCTTGTTCGCGGTCCTCGTGTTCAAATCGGCAAATTCGCATGATGCATTCCCTTTTATTGCGATCCAGTGGAAAGCTATCCTAGCAAATCCTGAGGGGGCTCTCCACGTGGAAGTCCAGGGAGCGATCAGGGATGCCCGGGTCTCAGGTCCGCATTCAGACCGCCCGCTCTACACGCGGGTGCGCTCCCGCCGCCCGAGAAGAGCGCTACGGCCCAAGAATCGCCCCTTGAGATCGCTTGAAATTGCATAGGAGTCTCATATGATGGTCCGTTCATTAGTCGTTGGGCCTGCCCGGTCGTCAGCAGCAGGGGTCGCCGGCCTTCTTCTCCTTTTCGCCTTAACCCCCCCGGCCGCATCCGCCGCTTCGCCAGACGCCCCATTCGCATCAGTTTCCGCCAAGCCCGAATGGCGCGTCCGCCCTGCGGACGCCCAGTCCGCCTTCGTCCCCGCAGGGGACGCCTCCCATGATTCCCATAACTCACATACTTCCCATCCCACCGCCACCGTCTCTGGTCTCGGCCTCACCCTCACGCCCGACACCCAAGTTTGCGACTCCGTCTGGCGCTCGCATTGCACAGTCCGCGACACCACCAACTCCGAACGTGCCGTGGTCCTGGCCCTCTGCCTTCCCATCAACGCCACCGGCTGGACTTGGTGGGACGACCCCGAACGCCATCGCACCATCGAATCGGGCCAGGTCTACGAGAACCTCGTCGAGTGGTACCACGCGCAACCGGTCCACGCCTCGTACTACCCGCTTGCCGTAATCTCGAATTCCCATACGGCCCTCTGCATGGCCGTGCCGCTTCAGCCCGCACGTATGGTCCGTTTCCGCTACGACGGTCCCGCCCGAGAACTTCGCGCTGAGTTCGACTTCGGCCTGTCCCCGGTCTCATCGCGCTTCCCCTCCTGCGCCGATGCCGAGGTGCTCCTTTTTGAAGTACCCCCTGAGTGGGCCTTCCGCCAAGCCTTGGCCCGCTACTACGAGCTCTACACAGACGCCTTCAAGCGTAGAGTGGGGGAGGGCGGCATATGGATGCCCTTCACCGGCCTCGGGAGCATCGGCCATCCCGAGGATTTCGGGTTTGCCTACCGGGAAGTGGCTATAGATGCCCTTTCTACAGTCGCAGCCGACGAAGTCCTTGGCGTCTCCAGCTACGTCTATGTGGAGCCCCAAACCAATTGGCGCACCTTGCGCGGCGAAGCGGAGAGCACCCACGACTCCTACCTTGCGCAACTCCAGGAAGACGCTGCCGCAGGCGACCGCAAGGCCCAGGCCACTCTCGTCAGCGGCATCGAGAGGGAAGACGGCGGTCTCGACCTATACCTCGACCCCATCGCCTGGACCAAGGACGCCCCATTCGGTGTAAACGCCGACCCTGCCGTCAGTTCCGGCGCGTATCCCGGTTGGCCGAACAAGGCCAGCTACGAGATGGCCGAACTGTCCCGTGTTCTCGGCTGGAATGGCCATCCCGCCACCGGTTTGGATGGCGTCTACGTGGATTCCATGGAAGGCTGGGGCGTATTGCGCAATTACCGGAAGGACCATTGGCGCGTCAGCCGCTACCCCCTGACCTTCCACCACGACACAAACCGGGTCTGCCTCATGAACTTCTGGGGCACCTGCGCTTTCGTGGAGGATTTGGCGGCCCAGCTCCATGCCCGAGGCATGACCCTCATGGGCAATGGCTCCTTTCATCGGCTTTGGCAGCTTGCACCTTTCGTAGACATTCCGGGAATGGAATACGGCTGGTACCAGGACGGCGCGTGGTCCCCGGTCCCTGACGAGCAATTCCTCTATCTCAGGGCGTTGGCGGGCCCACGGCCCTACCTGCTCCTCATGAACAATGATTTCAACGATGCCTCCCACATGGAGGAGTACTTCCAACGCGCTCTCTTCTATGGCTGCTACCCCAGCATGTTCCACGGCCACACCGGTACCAGCGTGCCGTACTTCTCGAATCCCGCGTGGTACAACCGGGACCGCCCCCTCTTCCAGCGCTATGTGCCGCAGATTCGCCGCCTCGACAAAGCGGGCTGGCGTCCAGTTCCACGCGCCGCGGTCTCTCCAAAGGAAATTCGCATCGAACGCTGGGGGGACGGCGCAACTGACGACCTTGCCTTCACCCTCCACAACCCGTCGCCCCAAGAGCAGCAGGTGAGCCTTCAACTTGATGAAGGCGCCCTTCACCTGTCCGAAGCCTTCACCGCTCGCGAAGAACTCTCCGGCATCACCTCGGCGGTGGATTCGAGCGCGGCGGATCCCGTCATTCGGCTCCGACTTGCCCCAAACGCTTACGCCATGGTGAGCATCAGCCCTTCCTCCTGAGGACCATATCCAATTCTCAGGGACCGCTCGAACCAGTGCCCTACGCGACCTCCTTGAAGAAAGGACCCCACCCCAGCCCTCCCCGCCCGCGGGGAGGAAGCCGGCCGATTCTCCCCCCGCGTGCGGCGGAGGCGTCCACCCCGTCCACCGCGTCCACTCTGTCCACCGCGTCCACCTCCCCCCTTGATAAACGGGTTTGACTTGTCCTGTCGAATCGGTCTATGCTTCCGGCTACCGATGCTTGGGGCTGCGAATCTCCCCAATGGACTTAGTGCCAAAGGACCAGAGAAGGAGGCTTCGGCTATGTTTGAAGTTTTGGCGCTGATGCTGTTGTCGCATCAGCCCCTTCAGCCGATTACCCAGGGCATGGCGTCATACTATACGGTGGCCAGCAGCAGCATGGTCACGGCATCGGGTGAAGTTCTTGATGATAAAGAACTTACATGTGCCATGCCGGAAGGTGATTTCGGCTCCTACTACCTGATTGTTGCTGACAACGGAAAGTCGGTTGTCTGCCGGCTAAACGACCGCGGACCCTTCGCCAAAGGCCGCGTCATTGACCTATCAAAAGCGGCGATGCGCAAACTGTGCGCGACATCCGGAACGATC
>JADLCA010000710.1 GCA_020847495.1 Candidatus Hydrogenedentota bacterium
GATCGAAGCCTACCGCGTGGAATCGGTGGCCAAGACGCTCGCATAGGACGGATGGGGTGACCATCGGCCTGCTGACACTGGATTTGCTTATCTCCGGCTCCCGTTCGCTCAAGGATAAGCGGCGGGTTCTCAAAAGCCTGAAGGAACAGCTGCGCAACCGCTACAATTGCTCCATCGCGGAAGTGGGGGGCGCCAAGGACCATTGGAGCCGAGCCCAGCTGGCCGCATGCGTGGTCGGCGACGACAGCCGTTTCGTCAATACACAACTGAATGAAATCGCCCGCTTCGCCGCCAACAAGGGCGGAGCCGAATTGATCGAGTACCATATCGAGATGATGTGATGGAGAAAGCAAGACCCAAACGCGTCGGCGAGCAAATTCGCAAGGAGATTGCCGGTCTCCTCACCAAGGGCGTCAAGGATCCCCGGATCGGATTCGTCTCGGTGATGGCCGTGCGCATGTCTCCCGACCTCAATTATGCGAATGTCTACGTCAGCCTTTACGGTGCCGAAAGCGAACGCAAGAGTTCCTTGATCGGGTTGCGGCAATCCGCGGGTTGGGTTCGCCGCGAGATCGGTAAACGGCTCCGGCTGCGCATAACCCCGGAGATTCGTTTTTTCGAAGATACGACCTTGGACGATGTGTACCACCTGGAAGAATGTTTCCGAGAGATCCATGAAGAGCAAGACGAAAACGGCGCTACCTCGTGAAGCGGGGGCCGTCCTCGACGCCCTGCGCGCCGCGTCGCGCCTTCTAATCACCAGCCACGTGAATCCCGATGGGGATGCCGTCGGCTCGGTGCTCGCGCTTGCGGCCCTTGCCCGCTCCCTTGGCGTCCCTTCCGTAGTCTGCTGCCTGCAGGACCCCGTCCCGCGCGTCTACGAGTGGCTGGCCGAATCGGGCTACATTGAACCTCCCGGCCGCCTGCACGGCCCCTTTGACACCGTCCTGATCGCCGATGCGAATTCAGTATCCAGGACCGGCTCGGCCGCCTCGCTCGTCAGCCAGGAGTCTCGAATTCTGGTTGTGGACCACCACATCGTCGAAAAACCGGAGTGTCAGGCCGGATTCATCGACCCGTCCTATGCGGCGACAGGGGAAATGGTCGCCGACCTGTTCGAAGCCGCTGGCGTGCCTCTGACCCGCGAAGTGGCCGAGTGTATCTATGTGGCCATCAGTACGGATACCGGCAGCTTCCGCTATGCAAACACCACGGCTCGAAGCCACCGAATCGCGGCACACCTTATAGAGACCGGGATCAATATCCGCGACATTACGTCAAAAGTAATTGACCTTATGTCCGTAGGTAAGTTCCAGCTTCTGCGTATTCTCCTGGATCGTGCCGAGCTTAGCAAGGATGGAAGCATTGCCCATGCGGCAATCCTAGAAAAAGACCTCAGAGACGCCGGTGCTCTCAGCGAGGATGTGGACGGCCTTATCAACTACCTCCGCAACCTTGAAGGCGTTCAGCTGGCAATACTCTTCCGCGAAGCCGGGGACGCCTCCACGAAAGTGAGTTTCCGTTCGCAGCCCGAGATCAACTCGTCCGAGATTGCCCGTCACTTTGGCGGCGGGGGGCACGCCATGGCGGCGGGCGCCACGCTCCCCTGGTCTGTCGATGAAGCAAAGTCCATGCTTTTCCACTACCTGCGTCAAACGCTGCGGATGCAACCGTGAACGGCATTCTACTGGTTGATAAGCCCGCTGGCATGACCTCTCACGACGTTGTGGACCTAATCCGGCGCGCTACCGGAATCCGCCGGGTCGGCCACACCGGCACCTTGGACCCTGCCGCCACCGGGCTGCTGATTCTTTGTGTAGGCCCTGCGACCAGGCTGTCCGAGTTCCTGACAGGACTCGACAAGACTTACGAAGGGACTCTCCTCCTTGGAGTCACCACGGATTCGTACGACATGGACGGGAGGATTGTCGCGGAGCATGCCGTGCCCGAGACGTCCTTGGACAGCCTTCAGGCGTTGTGCAACCGGTTCACCGGCGAGATCCTCCAAATGCCCCCGATGGTCAGCGCGGTGAAAGTGGGAGGGGAGCGCCTCTACAAGTTGGCGCGCAAAGGGGAGACCGTCGAGCGCGAGCCGCGCCCCGTGACCATCCGCGAATTCACCGTGCTGTCCTACGCGCCGCCTCAGGCCACGTTCCGTTTGTGCTGCACGCGCGGCACCTACGCACGTAGCCTGTGCCACGATGTGGGGCAGTTGATGGGATGTGGCGGCTGTCTGGCAAGTCTTCGGCGAACGGCGGTGGGCCGCTATTCGATTGGCGATGCCTTGCCGGTCCTTTCCCTGAACTCAATCGATAAAGTGAAGTCGCGGCTCTTGCCGCTGAACACTGCCCTGGACCTGCCAGAGGCCGTGGTGAGGCACGCGCGCCAAGGCCAGGTTCTATCCGGGTGCGCGCTGGAGAACCGCGACCTCCGCGCCGACTGTCCCATCGAAGCGGGATGGATACAGATCAAGGCCGAGAATGGCGACTTGCTCGCTCTGGGGTTGGTGGAATCCCAAGGAGGCGTCGTGCGCATCCAGCCGAAACGGGTGCTCGCCGGGCCGTGATTCGCATCGTCGAGAACATCCTCGAATCCGAATGCGGGTCACGCCGATTCGCTCTGACGATCGGGAGTTTCGACGGCGTGCACCTCGGGCACCGTGCCATCCTCGACATGCTTGTGCGCCAATCTGCCGTGATAGGGGCGCCCTGCGCTGTCCTGACGCTGCGCCCGCACCCGCGCGAATTCTTCTCCCCCGAGCACGCGCCGAGTCTCCTGACGCATGACCCGAAGAAGTGGAGCCTTTTCGAAGAGGCGGGCGTTCACGCGGTCTTCGTCTTGCCGTTTGACGCCTCCATCGCTGCGCTTGAACCCGAAGTGTTCATCGAAGACATTCTCGTTACGAGGTGCCATGCCTCTGCCCTGGTTGTCGGGCACGATTTCCGCTTCGGACACAAGGCCCGGGGAGATTTCGCACTACTGGAAGAACTCGCGCCCCGTTTCGGCTACACCGTGAGTCAGGTTCCTCCCCTTTTGATGGATGGGGAGCGCGTCAGTAGTACCCTGATCCGAGAGCGGCTGCTCGTTGGCGATCTCGAGAAGGCCCAGGCCTTTCTCGGCAGACCCTACTCCATTTCCGGCCAGGTTGTGACCGGCCGCAGAATCGGTACAGCGCTCGGCTTCCCCACCGCCAACGTCCAGCCGCACCACAGCGCCATCCCCGCGCAGGGGGTCTATGCGGCGTGGGCCACGGTTAGCGGCCACACTTATCCTGCCGCAGTGAACATTGGCGTTGCGCCCACCATCCGCAACGAAGACCTCACGATCGAGGCCTTCCTCCTCGATTTCACTGGCGACATCGAAGGTAGCGACATCGAAATCACATTTCTCAAACACCTTCGCTCTGAACAGAAGTTCCCCTCGCCCCAGGCGCTCGCCGCGCAAATCCAACGCGACGTCGCCGAAGTCCGCGAAGTCATCGCAAATACCTGACGCGCCTCGTGAAGACGGAGGATGCGCAAGGAACAAGCAGGCACAGGTAACAGGCGTCTCGCCCGTGTGTATTTGACTTTCTTTCTGTTGCGATAGGGAAGCGCTGGCACCCCCAAGAGCCGGCAGGGATGCCGGCGCTCCTGGTTGGCTCTCTTCAACCTAGAAACGGCGGCTGAATGGGACTGACCCTGTCTTTCGCGTAGGCTTTGCGGAGCGTAACACGGGGTCTGTCCCCTCACCCAAGAGCGTGAGCCAAGCGATGTGCAAGACACAGGCGCCCTCGCGAGTGTCCTCAACGCATGCCCCGCATGGGGATGTCCTTCCTCTCTTCCGCTCCGCGGTTTTCCAGAAGTCACCAGGAGTCCCCGTCGTTCGTTGGAGGGCAGATAGCCGTGTGGCACAGGCGCCCTCGCCTGTGTCTTCATCGGGTTCGTCCAACGTACGGCACTCACCCACCCAGTCGGTGACGATTCCGCTTTCGCCAACGCGATTTCTACCGTGATCGCTTTCTTTCGACCCGCGCATTGAATCAGTGATTGAGTGTGTAGTATCTTTCTACTTGGCTTCAGTCCAGGGGGATTCGGGGCGGACAGTCTGGCCTGCATTGCGCCAGCCAGGGCGTCCCCGAGGGAACTTCCGGTAACGATTGGGGTTATACTTTGGTGGTGTGTGTCACCACCGGTATGAGTTTGGGTGCCGCAGTGTTGTGTAAACTGTTTATCCCGCTTGATTTGTACGGCTAGGAATAGTGTGATCCCGAATGGGACCTTTACCTTTCAGACTGTTTGTATCTCTCCTTCTCGTGACTGCCTTTGGTTGCTCCACGACTCATTATCGCGACCGGGCAGACCGTGAAGTCTACGACATCATCAAGCAGAAGTCTCCTGCCGTTCCCGGGATGAGCACTGAGTTTACCATCGAGCAGGACAAGACCAATCCGCTTGAAGGGCTCCCCACGTACGAGTCTGAGGACGAGTATCTGGGAGAGGCTGCCGGCTTGGAGAAGGGCTCTCAAGTCATCACTCTCGAGGAGGCCCTGCGCATTGCCGTAACGCACAACAGGTCCTATCAAAACCAGAAGGAGGTCCTGTACCTCTCTGCCTTGTCCTTGACACTGGACCGTCACCGTTTCACGCCGATTTTTTCGGCAGGCGGTTCCGCGGACTACAACCGGACCACCAGTGATATTTCCAAACTGTCTGGTTCCGCCGCGGTGGCCCAAGCGATCCCGGGTTGGCTCAGCCAGGCGGGGAACATCGCCTCCACCAACCTGGGCAACGCCAGCACGGCGGCCGGTTTCCTGGAGCAACTCGGTGTCCCGCCCACGGACGCATCGATCGCCACCTTGGAAGCCATCGGCTCGCTTTCGGGCACGCCCTCGCAACTGCTCAATTCCTATGCGGATGTCGTCGAGGAGGCCTTCACCGTCACAGGCCTCAACCAACCGGACAATGAGATTCGTAACGAGCGCAGCGTGAGCGGACAATCCAGCATCGGCGTTGACCTGCTGCTCAAAGGCGGCGCGCAGATTGCCATCGGCCTCACGTCCAACTTCTTCCGCTTCCTGACTGGCGACCCGAGCGTTTCCACTTCCAGTGCCCTCGTGGGCAGCATTACGCAGCCGCTCTTGCGTGGCCGGGGCAGTGCAGTGGTCGCCGAAGCGCTCACCCAGGGCGAGCGCGACGTGCTGTACGAACTACGGTCCTTCACAACCTTCCGCAAGGAGTTTGCGGTCCAGGTCGCATCGAACTACTACGAAGTCCTCCAGAACCGGGATGCTGTCCGTAACAACTGGCAGGGATACCAGGCGTTCAAGCGCGCGGCCGAGCGAGAGCGCGCCATGGCCGCGGAAGGCCGGACGACCCAGGCCGGTCTGGGCCGCATTGAGCAGGAAGAACTGAACGCCCAGAATTCCTGGGTAAACTCCGTGCGCGCGTATCGCCAGAGTCTCGACCAGTTCAAGATTCTGCTGGGCTTGTCGACGGATGCCCTCGTTGTGCTGGACGACCATGAATTGGAGGTGCTCGCCGAGCGCGGTATCATTCACCCGCAGATTGACAGCGAAGACGCGGTTGCAGTCGCCAAGGTGGCCCGTCTGGACCTCTACAATGTTCGCGATCAGGCGGACGACTCTGAGCGGAAGATCAAGGTCGCGGCCAATGCCCTCAAACCCGACCTCGACCTCATCGTCACTGGCCAAGTGGACAGCAAACCGGGAGAAGATCAGTTCGATACGCTGGATTTCCAACGTGCCCGATGGAGCGCCGGCTTGGACGTCGACCTTCCGCTTGACCGCAAGTCGGAGCGCAATTCGTACCGGACCACGCTGATTTCTTACGAGCGGGCCCTGCGCGAATTGTCCCTGGCGGAAGATAATGTTACACTGGATGTGCGCAATACGTGGCGCAATCTGGACCAGGCGCGCTGGAACTACGAGAACCGCAAGATGGCGCTTGACCTTGCCGCACGCCGCGTTGAGGAACAGAACCTCCGCGCCGAAATCGGCGACGTGATTCCGCTTGACCAGATTGACGCGCAAAACGCCTATACCGATGCCCAGAACGAATTGACGGATGCCCTCATCCGGCACACCATCGCGCGGCTCGAATTCTGGCGCGACATGGGCATCCTCTACATCAAAGACAACGGCCAGTGGGAGGACATTAGCGATGTCCCAGAGCAACCCTCAACACAAGCCCCGTAGGAATTTCCTGCGTGGCCTGCTGCGCGGGCGAATCCGCAAAGCGGTCGCACTTATCGTGCTGATTGCCGCTATCGGCGTCTATTGGAGCAGCGGCGGCGAGGATAACACCACCCGCACAACCTTCGCGGCCCGCCGCGGAGGTCTCCTGATTTCGGTGACCGAGGGCGGCAATGTCGAAGCCCTCGAGTCGCAGGTAATCAAGTCTGAAATCAAGGGCGAAACGAAGATCCTGACCATCGTCGATGAAGGCTACCTCGTCACACCCGAAGATGTCGCCAATGGCAAAGTGCTTGTCACCTTGGATGACTCGGACCTGATTGAGCGCATGACGCAGGAGACGATCGAATTCCAGAGCGCCTACGCCAACTTCACCGATGCGCGCGAACAATACGAAATTCAGGTGAAGCAGAATGAAAGCGACATCACTGCCGCGGCCCTCGAAGTGAAGTTCTTTCTGATGGACTTTCGCAAGTACCTTGGGGACGAACTCGCAAACCGAATCGTTTCGCAACTGGCTCTCGAGGTCAATGTCGAAAAGATGATCGAGGAAACCAAGCGCGACGCCTTGGCCCGGATCTCCACGGATGGCGCGACCGAAACGCCGGCTACGGAGGCCCCCGCGCCGGAGACCACCATCGAACTACCGGAAGGCGCGACCAGCGAGGAACTCAAAGGAGGGGATCTGCCGTCGGAGGCCAGTCCGGAACTGCTGGCAAAGGCGGAAGTACCCGCGGAGAAGAAGCCCGGCCCCGAGAAGGCGGCCGCCCCGAAAGCAGACATGCCCAACGGCCTCACCCTCTCCGCCGAACCATCGCCCAAGCGCCCGTCCATCGATTTCACCGAATATGCATCGCCGGACCTGCTCGGCGATGGCGAGGCCCAGCAGAAGCTCCGCCAGCTTCAAAGCGAGCGCCTGATTTCCGAAGAGGAACTGCAGCTCGCGGAAGTGAAACTCGCGGGCACGCGCCGCCTCGCCGAGAAGAATTTCGTCACCAAGCAGGAATTGGACGGCGACGAGATGAGCGTCAAGAAGACCGTCATCAGCCGCGATTCCGCCATGACAGATGAAGAGCTCTTCATCAAGTACGAATTCCCGAAGCAGTCGGAAAAGCTGCTCTCCGACTATGAAGAAGCCATCCGGAAGCTTGAACGCACCATCAAGAAGGGCATCGCGACCGAAGCGCAGGCGGAGGCCCGCTGGAAGTCCAGCGAAGCGAATTTCAAGTTGCGCGAACAGCGCACGAAAGAGCTTCAAGAGCAACTGGATTCCTGCACCATTCGTGCGGAGCGGACAGGTCTTGTCGTGTACGCAGGTAGCGATGAGCCGTGGCGTAACCGCGAAGCCATTGAGGAAGGCGCCTCGGTTTACGAGCGCCAGGAGATCATTACGATCCCCGACATGACGCAGATGGCGGTGAAAGTGAAGATTCACGAGTCGTCCATCAAGAAGATCATGAAGGGCCAGAAGGCGCGCATCAAGCTGGACTCCTATTTGGAGAAGGAATTGACCGGCGAAGTTATCAAGGTCAATGTCATTCCGGACTCCTCCTCGCGCTGGATGAATCCCGATATGAAACTCTACCCCGCGACCGTGACCATCGACGGCACCCACGATTGGCTCAAACCCGGGATGAGCGCGAAGGTCGAGATACTCGTCAAACAGTTGGAAAACGTGATTTACGTGCCAATTCAGGCGATCAGTTCCGACGGTGGCCTGCGCGTGTGTTACGTCATCGACTCCCTCGGGCGGCAACAGCGGCGCGTCGTCGAAACGGGCGAGTTCAACAATGAGTTTATCGAGGTGAAGAGCGGTCTCCAGGAAGGCGAGCAAGTGCTGCTTCGCGCGCCCCAAGGCCAGCTCACGCCCGCCAAGGATGGCGGCAAGGAGCAGGGCGGACAGAAGAAAGAAGGGGGAGAGAAGCCTGCTGGAGAGCGCCCCTCGCCTGAAGGCGGCGAAAATAAGGGCCCCCAGCCTCAGTAGGGCTGCCACCACGCCATGAGCACTCCGATTGCCCGGGTCGATAATGTTCGTAAGCAGTACCTGATGGGGTCTGTGATGGTGGAGGCTTTGCGGGGACTCTCCGTGGACTTCTATCCCGGCGAATACATCACGATCATGGGGCCGTCCGGCTGCGGCAAGTCCACCTTGCTGAACATTCTCGGTTGCCTGGACCGCCCGACTTCCGGTCAATACGTCCTCGGCGGGGAAGACGTGTCCACCTTGGACGACGACCAACTCTCCACCATCCGGGGCACACGCATCGGTTTCGTCTTCCAGTCCTACAACCTGATTCAGCAGCTCAACGTGCTCGAGAACATCGAAGTCCCGCTCTATTACCAGGGACGTCCCCAACACGAAAGCCGCGCCGTGGCGCGCGAGTTGGCCAAACGCGTAGGACTCGAGGACCGGATGGAGCACAAGCCGTTCGAACTCTCCGGCGGTCAGCAGCAGCGCGTCGCGGTTGCACGCGCGCTGGCCAACGATCCGCTCATCATCCTTGCGGACGAGCCCACGGGAAACCTCGACTCTACCTCTGGGTCGGATATCCTGAGTGTGTTCGACGACCTTAACCGTCAGGGTAAGACACTCATCATGGTCACGCACTCCGACGAGGTGTCGGAACGCGCGGGGCGCGTAATCCGTCTGCGCGACGGCCGGGTGGAACGCGATGAACGGCGCAACTAACCTGAGGTCCAGAATTCCCTGGCAGCACTTGGTGGTCGATGTCGAGCGCGTCCGGCGCACGATGCAACTCGGTCTCAAGAGTCTGTGGCTGCACCGGTTGCGCTCCCTGCTCACCGGATTGGGCATCGTCTTTGGCGTGTGCTCCGTGATCGCCATGCTTGCGATCGGCGAAGGCCTCAGTTACGAGGCGCAAGAGCAAATTCGCCGCATGGGCAGCAACAATATCATCATCCGCAGCGTCAAGCCCCCTGAGGACCGCAGCAGCTCCGCGGAACGCACCCGCGTAATCGAGTATGGGCTTACCTACGCCGATGTCGAGCGCATCAAACTCACGATTCCCACCGTCGAAGTCGTCATCCCCAGCCGTATCATTCGCAGCGATGTGTGGAACGGAACCAACCGCATCGACTGCGACATCATCGGCACGGTTCCGTCGTATCCGGAAATGCGCAACCACCATGTGGCCTTGGGCCGTTTCTTCACCGAAGAAGAGCTGGAAGAGAACTTGAACGTGTGCGTGCTCGGAGATGGCATGGCCGAGAAACTGTTCCCGCTCGATTCCCCACTGGACGGCATCGTCCGTATTGAAGGAGACTACTACAAGGTCATCGGCACCATGGAGCCCGAGTCGGAGCGCAGCAGCATGGGGTCTCCCGACAGCAATCCCGCCGCCGCGGGCCCCGCGCGAAACGCCACGGGCGCGCCTTACGAGATGTACATTCCCTTGACGGCGGCCAAGAGCCGCTTCGGTGAGATGCTTGTCCAGCGGAGTAGCGGAAGCTTCTCCGCGGAGCGCGTCGAACTCCACGAGGTGACCATCAAGGTTGGCCAGATCGACGATGTCGTGGAGACCTGGCACATCATCGCCGACTTGTTGACAGCGAACCACAAGAAGACCGACTACGAGATCATAGTCCCCCTGGACCTGCTGCGCCAAGCGGAGCGCACCAAGCGGATCTTCAATATCGTGCTTGGGGCCATTGCCGCGATCTCGCTGCTTGTCGGTGGTATCGGAATCATGAACATTATGCTCGCGACTGTCACCGAGCGCACCCGCGAGATCGGCATCCGCCGCGCACTCGGCGCAAAGCGAAAAGACATCGTTCTGCAGTTCCTCATTGAGACGGTTCTGCTCTCGGCCTCCGGCGGCCTCATAGGTGTCGCGCTGGGGCTTGCGATTCCTTTCTTCATCACCCAGTTCGCCGAACTCCAGACCAAAGTCACCCTATGGTCGCCGTTGCTCGCCTTCTCCATATCGGCCCTGGTAGGCGTCGTTTTCGGTATCTATCCGGCCATGCGCGCCGCGAACATGGACCCCGTCGAGGCCTTGCGCCACGAGTGACACCCACCCCCAACGCGTCCTGCATCGTGCCCATCGCACCCGCGTCTCATCCGCACCGCCCGTGCACGGTGTGATACAATTCGGCCAGCGCGCAGGGTTACTTTTTGGACCACAGAATGGAGATCGCGGTAAAACCAGTCGAGTCCAGCGAAGAACTTCGCAAGGCAATCGACCTCATGGCCCGGACCCACATCCACGGCGATACGCCCGCGATGCGGTGGCTGGAGGATTGCGCCGGCCAGTATCCCGGCTACCGGCGCGAGCACACGCGCATCGCCGTGCGACGGCACGAAGTGCTCGGAGCGCTCCGCCTCACCACCGACACGATTCGTATCGGCGA
>JADLCA010000711.1 GCA_020847495.1 Candidatus Hydrogenedentota bacterium
GCGGCGCTGACCTCGACCGCACCGACGGATGCGGCACATGATGTTGATCCCAAGGTATCAACGGATGGCAATGGGACCTGGGTGGCCGTGTGGCGCTCGACCGATACCCTGGGCAACACGATCGGCACGGACGAAGACATTCTGTATTCACGCTCGACGGACGAGGGAGCTCCGTGGGGCTCGCCAGCCGCGCTGAACACCAACGCTGCTACCGATACGGGACAGGATTACGAACCCAACGTATCCGCAGACGGCGGTGGAACCTGGGTGGCTGCGTGGGAGTCGACCGATACCTTGGGTGGGATGATCGGCACGGATAGCGACATTTTGTATTCGCGGTCGACGGACGGGGGAGCGACGTGGAGCGCACCGGCCGCGCTGAACACTAATGCGAATATGGATACGGGAGACGATTACGCTATAAACGTATCTACGGACGGTAATGGGACGTGGGTGGCCACTTGGGAATCGACCGATACCTTGGGTGAGACGATCGGCACGGATAGCGACATTCTGTATTCGCGCTCGACGGACGGGGGCTCCTCGTGGAGCGCGCCAACCGCGCTGAACACCAACGCAGTTGCGGATACGGGAAGTGATTACACTCCCAACGTGTCTACGGACCGTAACGGAACCTGGGTGACCGTGTGGTGCTCGAACGACTCGTTGGGCGGCATGATCGGCACGGATAGCGACGTTTTGTTCTCGCGCTCGACGGACGGGGGAGCGACGTGGAGCGCGCCTGCCGCGCTAAATACCAACGCGGCTGCCGATACGGGAAACGATTACATTCCAAACCTATCGACGGACGGTAATGGTAGTTGGGTGTCGGTCTGGGAGTCGAACGACTCGCTGGTCAACACGATCGGTACGGACTATGACATTCTGGTATCGCGCTCGACGAACGGGGGAGCGACATGGAGCGCGCCGGTGGCATTGAACGCCAATGCTGCTGCGGATACGCGAGACGATGGATTTCCCAGCGTATCTACGGACCGTAACGGCACCTGGATGGCCGTATGGTACTCGAACGACTCGCTGGGCAACACGATCGGCATGGACTATGACATTTTGTTTTCGCGCTCGACGGATGGGGGAGCGACGTGGAGTGCGTCGGCGGCGCTGAATACCAATGCGGCTACGGACACTGGAGGTGATTACGCTCCCAGCGTATCTACGGACGGCAATGGGACCTGGGTGGCCGTGTGGAACTCGGAGGACTCGCTGGGCGGCAGCATCGGCTCGGACTTCGACATCCTATTCAGCACGACGTTCATCAAGTTGCCGGGGTCGCTGCGGGTCAAGATTGCCCCGGCGGCGGCGCGTGGCGCGGGGGCGCAGTGGCGGGTGGAGCTGGAGCCCGGTGTGTGGTCGGATTGGAAGAACCACGGGGAAACGGTGACGGGGCTGGAGCCGGGTCAACACACCGTGGAATTCAAGGGCCTGACTGGATGGGACGGACCAGCAACCACGACAGTCTCCATCGTAGCGGGCGCGCTGCGGAAGAGGACAGGCACCTACTGCCAGCACGGGGCGCTCGTGGTCACACTCAAGCCGCAAGGGGCCCGTGACGCCGGAGCCCGCTGGCAGGTGAGCACGGGTCCGTCCACGTGGACCAAGTGGAAAAAGAGCGCAACGATGGTCAGCGGGCTTTCGTCCGGGGAGCACGTCGTCCAGTGCAACAGCGTGCCGGGCTTCACGACGCCCGGAAACCGGAAGGTGACGGTCAGCCCGGCATCGGGTAGCACAGCAATCCGCAAGTACAAATAGCAAGGCGGTGAAGACCAAGGTTACCAGGGGCTTGCGCTCGTTTTCCGGCCGTAGTGCGGTGCCCGCGACAGCCTCGCGCGGAAATTAGGATCCGGATTCCGCGGCCGATGGTGCAATTTGCGCGATATCCATTTAAGATGACCCGTGAAGGTTGGAATGGTCAAATTCGCGGAAGGAGACGGATATGCGATTTCATACAAGCATGTATTTGCCGGTTGTCTTGGCCGCGATCGCTGCGGCAATGGCAGTGCCCGCATTGGCCGAAGAGCCGGCCCCGGTCAAGTGTCTCTTGATGGGCATGGGACCGCATGGCGATGTGGTGCTGACCGACACGCTTGAGGACATCAAGGCGAACTATCCCAGCGTGCAGATTACTCCCACCGAGAATGTCGAGGATCTGCGCATCGAGAATCTGAAGAACTACGATGTTCTGCTCATGGTGCAGATGAAGGTTGAGGGTGGAAACCCGCCGGATTTCGTGAAAGAGAGCATCCTCCAGTTCCTGAAAGACGGGGGTGGCCTCGTGGTGACGCACTTCGCCGTGGCCAACGTGCAGGAGTGGCGTGACTCGATCGACATCTACGGGGCCATGTGGGTGAGCGGCAAGTCCACGCACGGTCCGTACCACGAGTTTCGCGTGGACATCAAGGATGAGTCGCATCCGATCCTCGAAGGGGTCAAACCGTTCATCACCAACGACGAACTGTACTTCAACCTGCTCACGCGGCCGGATTGGAACGTCATCATGACCGCCAACGAAGAGCGCTTCGGCCACACCGTGGCGGAGCCCATGCTCGCGACGCACTACGTGCACAATGCGCGCTGTGTCTACTTCGCGCTCGGCCACGATGTGAAGTCCTGCGAACCGCCGATGTTCCGGAAGATCCTGGTCCAGTCCATCGAGTGGGCGGATTGCCGGCGGTAGCCTCAAGGTAGGCAAGGAATGTATGCACGAAGCAGAGTAAAGAGGTCTGTTCTCGCGGTATCCTTGTCTCTGATTGCAGCCCTCATGCAGGGACACGCGATTGGGGAGACATCTGCCCAATCCCCGGGTGCTTCCCAAGAAATGAAGCAGTTTCGCGATGCCAGTCTGAATAATCTCAAGCTGTTGGGCCTTGTCCTGAAAATGTGGGCTAATGAGAGCGCGGGAGAAGTCTTTCCACCGCTCGACAAGCGGCCGGGGCATCTCACGATGCAGGGTGACAGGGTCTATCCCGAGTACCTGACCGACACGGGACCGTTCATATCGCCCGCGCATCCCGAGGCGCAGCAACTCGCCGCACGAGCGGAGCGGGAGCCTCTGGCGGTAGTGGACGATCATAGCTACTGGTATTTGGGCTACGCGATCCCCGATGAAAGAACCGGGCTGGCGTTTGTTGCGGCCTACAAAAGTCTGATAGAAGCGGGCAAGCCGCTTGACGTGGACCTACAGGACACGCAAGCTGGCAAAGTATACCGGCTGCGCAAAGGGGTGGAGCGCTTCCTCATCTCGGACATCAACAACCCCGCTGCCGCGGCGCAAGTGCAATCGCAGATTCCGTTAATGATCGAGCGACCCGGTTTGCAGAAGGGCGGGGCCTGCGTGCTCTTCTTGGATGGCCATACGGAGTTCATCGAGTACCCCGGGCGATTCCCCATGACCGAGAGATTCATCCGGGCGCTGCAGTCGTTGGATGAGTTGAAGAGACCGGGATCGAACGCCTCCGGTTAGGCCCGTGCAGGCGAACGAAACCGAGGAAACACAATCATGTTGAGCGCGATGTTTATCGCCGTACTATCCGTTCAGGCCGCCGCGGACGAGAAGCCGCCGGAGGCGCCAGTGCAGCCCGTGCGCCTTGCGCTCATGCATGGGGTGCCTGTGAAATGGGATGTCGAGGCGAACTTCAAGGTCTTTCTCACCTGCCTTGAGCAGGCCTCCATGGAAAAGGCCGACATCTTCATCACGCCGGAATGCTGGCTGGATGGGTACGCGGCGCCCGACAAGGAGTCGACTACCGAGCGCTTGCGAACGGTGGCGCAGGATCTCGCAACAAGCGAGTACCTACAACGCGTCGCGAAGGAAGCCCGCGAACGCTCGATGATGATCTGCTTCGGATTCTCCTCGATCGAGGGCGGGAAACTCTTCAATACTGCTGGACTTTGGGACAAGGAAGGCAAGCTGCTGGGCGTGTACCATAAGACGCATCTGCAGACGCACGATCTGCAGTACAGCTTTGGCGAAGGCATTCCCGTGTGGCCCTCGCAATTTGGCACGCTCGGTATGATGATCTGCGCGGACCGCCGCTGGCCGGAGACGGTCCGCACGTTGCGCCTCGAAGGAGCAAGACTCATTCTCAATCCCACGTATGGATTTCACGGCGACTTGAACACGGCGATCATGCGGACTCGTTCCTTCGAGAACCAATGCTTCATCGCGTTCACGCACCCGGAGGAGAGCCTCGTAACAGGACCCAAGGGGCAGATACTCGCGCAGTGGACGGGCGACACGCCGGGGATCCAGATCTGCGATATCGATCTCGCCGCGGCGAAGGATGACAACCACCTGCGCGATAGGCGGCCGGAATTGTATGGGGTCATCAGCGAGACTGGATCGAAGGAGTGAGGCCGAAGCGGCCGCACGTGCCGTGCGGAAGAGAAGGGAAGAAAAGAGAAGAACATCCCCCTTCACCCCCTTCAAAAGGGGACCTATGCAACACGATGTCTATAGATCCCTATAATACTTGAGGGCAACGCCCAAGCTCTTGGCGTGAAAAGCGCACAGCCCGAAGGGCACGCGCTCCGGGGTCCCCCTTTGAAGGGGGCAGGCCCGAAGGGCCGAGGGGGATGTGAAGTCCAAGGCATGCGGCCTTCTCTGCGCCACCGCAACCCAGCTTCGCCTCAGACCGCGTCAGAGCATTCGACGCGGATGGACGCTTAGCGCCAGTAGTCGCTGTTCAATGTGACGGACTTCACGGTAACCGTGGCACCGGTGCGGATGACAAATTCGCTCAGGCCAACCTCGGACACAGGATTTCCCCAGTCGAAAGTGTAGCCGAGGCGCGTCCAGGGGTAGCCGCCGGTGCCGTAGGAAGTGGCGATCATGTTCTCATACCACGTCACGTGGCCCGGCGAGATGGCCACGAAGAGACTGGATTGGGGAAAGTCCAACTCGGCCTCGTGATCGGTGATGGCCGGGTCGGGGCTGGGGCGGAACAGGTCCTGGGGATCGACCCAAAACTCCACGAAACGTGTCTTGCCGTTGTGCGGCGGAAGACCCAGCAGCTGCTCCACGCGAAGGGTCATGCGCTCGTCGTTCAGCAACAGCTTGCCGCAGAAATCCTGCACCTGCGGGGCAACGGTGACCCAGGTGTCGCGCGTGGTTTCCACGGATTTGAGCAGATCGGCCACCGCAATGGATTTGCCGACCTGATCATCGTAGCCCGTATACGAGGTCCAGGTGACCACGAGCACGCGCGATTCGCCGGGAGTCCCCTCCCAGATCAGGGACTCCTCCACGGGAACAATCGCCGTCAGGGTCCGGCAAATCTCTGCTGCCTCGGCGACCTCCGCATCATCGACGGCAGCCTGAAATGCGGCCGCCAACTCCGCATCAGTCATGGGCGGCGTCACGGGGCAGCCCGTGAACAAGGTCACGCACGCGAGCGAACTCACAATGGTGACGAGATTTTGCAGAGACACCCCGCTTTTCATGGCCCTACCTCTCTTCGTTCTATGCAAGCAGTTCATCCGCTCACAGTATGGGCGGGATGCATTGTAGCAGAGCGTGGACTGGCTACAACCGGACGAGGAGATTCATCCACCGATTGCACCGATGACACCGATCTAGGATGCAAGAGATACGGACGAAGGGAGAGATGGGCGATGGGGCGTGGGCGTCTCGCCCGTGATATGGCCACACGTCAACGCAGCGGTGCGGAGAGCACGGATGATCAGAATGAGAGGGCCGGGCTTCGCGAAGTCACTCCTTACGGAGGCTTCAAGTAGTTGCTCGAGGCAAAAGTGAAGTTACCGGTCCTCTCAAAACCATTATACACCCGCATGACCATTTTGGCTATCCCCCTTTCTTGCCGCGGGACAATCTCCTGCCGCGTCGATTGTGGCGCGCTCCGGACTCGGCGTAGAGTGGCATGCACAAAAACGTTCATCCCGAACGTGGATGGGTGCAGGAAGCGAGAAACCGGGGAGGCAGTGGCGGCCGGACATGGGCGATGACCACGTAGAGACGTTGCGGCGCTTCTATGAAGCCAATCGCAACGAGTTGTTTACCTACGCGCTCGCTGTGTCGCGGTCGCGAGAGGCCGCCGAGGACGCCATCCACACGGCCTTCAGCAAGATGTTGAAGAAACGGCGCCCGCCCCGGGAATTACGGCCGTATGTGTTTCGGTGTGTCCGCAATGCGGCCATCGATGAACATCGCGCCCGATCGCGCGAGGCACAGGAAGATTCGCCTTTTGCGATCGATGAGACTCACAACAACGGCCATGACCCCGAGTTGCAGCGGCAATTAGCCGATATGCTGTTGACCCTGTCCGAAGATGAACGGGAGAGCATTATGCTCAAGATCTACAGCGGCATGACCTTCAACGAGATCGCGGCGACCCGCTCCGTGTCCATCAACACGGCAGCGTCCTGGTACCGCCGGGGTATCGAGAAGCTGCGCGCCCTCATGCAGGGAGATATGGAATGAAAGACCTGGAGCGAGAACTCAAGTCCATCTCTACAGCCACGCCACACGACAGCCACAACCGGCGCATGGAGCGGCTCTTCTTGGAGGCATCGCACAGGCGGTCGTGGCTGTCGAAACCCATTCCCCTTTGGCAGGGATTGGCGGCATGCGCCGTCGCGGTTACGCTGGGCTACCTCTACCGCGGCAGCCAGACGCCAGTGCCTGTCGTCCCCACGGAGACGACCCGCACGGTGTACATCGTTCCAGCCTCCCCGGAGTTTCAGCGGGCGATGCAAGGTTCGGCGCAGTCTCGGCCGTTGGCGGGCAGATCCGGTTCCTACGTCATCGAACTATCGCCGCTTCCGTTCGATTCGCCGTCCGAATCAGGAGACGCCATATGAGAGCGAATTCAGTGATATGGAGCCTTTGCTGCCTTTGGGCTGGCGTGACACTCATGAGTGTCGCGCAGGAGTCCACGTCATCGGCGTCTGGGGCCGCACAGGCGAAACCTGCCTACCGCGTCGAGGTTCATGTTTTCCGGATCCTGCCGGCAGTCGAAGGAAGTGGGGAGGGCCTTGAAGGAGCCGGGTCTGCGCTGGCAGTGCTGGAAAACGGCAAGCCAGTACTGGTGCCGAAGCCGGGTGAGACGGTCGCGTCGATCTTCGGGTCTGCGATCGAGCTGTCGGTCCACGGCGAACGGTGGACGCTCGATCGAAACGGCCTGTCCCGCAGCGGCTCCAATGCCCCGTCAAAGTCTCTGGTTCAGGCGGTATCGAGCCCATCGATCCTGTTGCCGCTGGGTGAGCGCGCCGAGATCCGCATGGGGCTGGACGGGGCGCAGTACTTTGAGCGGGAGGAGGATGGAATCTTCGCATTGCGGACGTTGAATGAGTTTGTCGGGTATGCGTTTGAATGCACGCTTTCCCCTTCCTCTCATATGAAAGGCGCGCTGAGTCTCAGGATTGCGAGCACACTTCGCGAGACGGGCGATCGGGAGCCGGTTCCAGGACTGTCGCTGAATGTTGGAAGACCAGCGATTCGCGAAAGCAAGTTCGACACGAATATCCAGTTGAAACCCAATGACTGGATGGGTTCGGTCAGCCGCACGGAAGACGGCGCGATGTTGTTGACCTTGGTCACCATCCACGAAACCGGGAGCTAAGAAGATGATTCGCTTTGCTGGGTTGCTTGTAGCGTTGCTTTGCGCCGGCACGGCCATTGCCTCGGACTTTGAATTGCGCATATTCAGGGTCGCCACTCCGGTGACCGAGGACGTA
>JADLCA010000712.1 GCA_020847495.1 Candidatus Hydrogenedentota bacterium
ATCAGAGTGGCGTGCGGTGTCGCACGGGCTCGTGGGCATTTGACCGTTGGCGCGCTGTAGACTAGACTTTGTCCTTCGTGCCGGTGCCGGTATGAACACCATCAAACGATGTATCGAGGTCAACGATGAAACGGATTGCTTTGCTCATTGCGAGTTCTCTGTGCTGCGCCGCCTTCGCACAGGATGATTACCTCCAGATGCCCGTCAGCGAATACGTGAGCCGCATGACTGCAGGGTGGATTGGACAGATGGCGGGTGTGGGCTGGGGCGCTCCGACGGAGTTCCAGTTCAATGGCCAAATGGTTCCAGCGAGCAACTTCCCGGAGTGGAAGCCCGAGTACGTCAATCAGTTCTGGCAGGACGATTTGTACGTCGAGATGACGTTCCTGAAGTCTCTTGAGGATTATGGTTGGGACGTGACGCACAAGGAAGCGGGCTACGGCTTCGCCACGAGCGCGTATCCGCTGTGGCATGCAAACACCGCGGGCCGCAAGAATCTGCGCGAGGGCATTGCGCCTCCCGACTCGGGCCACCCGCAGTTCAATCATCACGCCGACGACATCGACTATCAGATCGAGGCCGACTACTCGGGTCTCATCGCGCCGGGCATGCCCAATGTGCCGATCGCGCTCGGCGAGGTATTCGGGCGCGTCATGAACTACGGCGACGGCTTGTACGGTGGCCAGTTCGTGGGCGCCATGTACGCGGCGGCCTTCTTCGAGACCGATCCGGAGGCCATCGTCCGCAAAGGGCTCGAGAGCATCCCCTCCGGCAGCCAGTATGCGGAGTGCATCAACGACGTGCTCGCGTGGTGGAAGGCCAATCCCAATGATTGGGAGGCCACCTGGGCCCTCATCGAGGCGAAGTACAATGAGAACCCCGAGTACCGCAAGGCCTCGTGCGGAGACGGCAAGAAGACGTTTAACATCGACGCCAAAATTAACGGCGCGTATATCGTTATGGGCCTGCTCTACGGCCAGCGCGACCCGGACAAGACCATCGAGATCGCCACGCGCTGCGGCCAGGATTCCGACTGCAACCCTTCGAGCGCGGCGGGAATTCTGTTCACGTCGCTGGGCTTGGAGACCGTGCCGGAGAAGTTCACATCGGAACTCAAGCGGGACATTGAGTACACCCACACCGACTATACCTTCGCGAGTCTCGTGCAGGTATGCGAGACACTGGCCCGCGACGCGGTGGTGCGCGGCGGCGGCAAGATCGAGAAGGATGGCAGCGGCCAGGAGGTCTTCTTCATCCGGCGCGAGCAAACAAGGCCGTCGGCATTGGAGCAGAGCTGGGACCCGGGTCCCATCGCGAACAGCCGGTACACGGACGCCGAGATGGACGAGCACATCCGATCCAAGGCGTTATCTGATGGACGCCCCGATATGAATCAAGCCATCGCGGACTTCGCGCCCGGCTGGCAGATCGAAGACTGCGGCCTTGAAATGGATCCGGGCATCCGCGCGGAATTCCGCGGACGCCAGCGGGTGCTGGTCACGCATCCGGATGACGGGTCCACACCGTGCATCATCTGGCGGCAGGGCGCCATTCCCGTGAACACGCAAGGCAAACTGCGGCTCACGGTCAGCCATCACGACGGCGGTGACTGGCAACTCATTGTGAAGATAGATGGCGCCGAAGTTGTGAACACGCCGGTCAGCGCGGAAACCGTTCACGATGGATGGCTCACCGTGGACATCGACCTCGCTCCCTTCGCGGGCAAGACCGTCAAGGCCGAAATCCTGAACCAGCCCACAGGATGGTTCTGCGAAGCCGCTTATTGGGGTGAGATTTCGTTGATTGGATTTTGACACTTCGATGTGGTTGACCCTCGTGGGTGTTTGATCACATCCAGAATGATTCGACTCAGCAGTGCAGGCATCCCGATATTGCAGGCGGGACGCCTGCGCTACACTCGGCATTCCTTTTAGGTCTCGGAGGGACGGCCGATAGTAGCCCAGGAATTCATTCCTGGGTCCCCGCGCCACCCCCACATTACAGTCCCAGAGGGACGGCAGAATATGCGCCATGTGCAACCGCTTCGATGTGAACGTAGGCTCTACCGTCCCTCCGGGACTGGTCGAAGAGGGGGCGGGTGCTCCCAGGGTTGAAACCCTGGGCTACTTTCGATTGTCCCTCCGGGACAGTGAAGACAATCGCCAGCAATTCGCGAGAATCTGTGCCGCGAAGTTGCAGTCCCAATCGGATGTGCGCATGGTACAGACCATCGCGGACGAATATCATCGGGGCCCCAGTTGAGCCTCCAGCCTGGCCGACGCGGCAATTCCTCGCCCGATCAATTCTGCCGTATACTGGTTACAGAGAGTCGCGTTCCTAATTTGTGGCAGGGCGGCTCGCAGCTTTGGTCATCACGTAAAGGACAGGCGGAACAATGAAGACTTTGAAGATCCTCGCGGTTGCGGTCTTGGCGATGGCAGCCGGTGAGCCGCCAATGCCCAAGACGGTAGAGTCTTGGGAGGGAGTATTCACGGTCCACGACTCGCACATTGCCATCCGGATTCGTGATATGCCCGTCGTTTACATGTGGATATACGAGCTAGCGTCAGGCTCGAAGGGAACGCCGATCGGATTTTCCGATGAGAAAGGGGCTGTTCTACAAGCGGCAACTCCCAATGAGAAGGGCGTGCAGCCGATCTACAAAGACCACGTTGTCTCCGTGAACGACGATGGGACTGCGGACATCTTCGTTATGTACTCGGTTCAGGGAAATGGCGCGATGAAGATGGTCGAGAAATACGTCTACGATGGCAAGACGCTTGTTCTTAAGTCGACTACGATGAATGGGGGCAAGCCTGAATTCGAGTGGTTCCGCCAATAATCGTCGCACCAGAGACATCGATCTTCAAGACAAGAGCCAGTTGCCGCAGCGTTCACTTGCAGCCAGATCCCGGCCTTCGCCCGCAGCATCTCTTACTCGTTCAATCCCCGCACGTATTGCACGAGGGTATACAACGCCCAGTCGGAGAATGCGCCCGCGTTGTACCAATTCTCTGCATTGGCGCGGGATTCGCCGGTTTCGAAGTCGCGGCCCCAGGTGGAGAATTGGCCATCCTCAAACTGCTCGGCGCAAATGGCGTTTGCCGCGGCCCTGGCCTTGTCGAGGTAGACGCGTTCGCCGGTGGCCTTGTGCAATTCGATCAACGACAGGATCCAGTTGGCGGTGTGGCCGTCCATCGGCCACCAGCAGATGAACTGCTCGAACACCAGCGGACCCTTCACGCGCACGGGCGAGGCCGCGTTGCCGGGTCCAAACGTAACGAACTGGTCCTCGACCCAACGGTTCAATTGGATGGCCTCGGGCAGGTAGGCGGGGTTCTCGTCCTTGTGCCGGCACAGGTACCGGATCAATTGCTGCGCGGGCATCTGGGAGAGGTTCGTGTAGAACCGCGTCTCGCCGACATCTTCGTAGGCGGCTTTCCAATTGTTGGTCGCGAGCACGTAGGTCCTGACCCACTCGAGGGCCCGCTGCGCGGCCATGGCGCGGCGCACATCAAACCCGAAGGGTTCGAGTTTCTCCACCAGCTCCACGAATTCCATGACGCTGCAATTGTACTGCTCGGTTACCGCGCCGTTCTTCGGGTCGACGCGGTATGGGAAGCTGCCGTCCGCGTTCTGGAACTTGACCGTGGTGTCGGCGATGTGCCGCGCATATTCCAGGTAGGGCTCATGCTGAGTTACCGCGTACAAGTCGACAAAGCTGATGGCAAACCACGAGGCACGCAGCAAGTTGACGGATTCGCCTTCGACATGCCCGCCAAAGCTGCCCTTCGTAATCGTCGAGTACGGAAAGAGAGGCAACGCGCCATCATCGGGTTGGCGATGTACGAGGGCCCAGTCCGCGCTGACGCGGGCCAGGCGCAGGGCTTCCTCGCTCTGAGGCCCGCCGTTCCTTGCATGCGCCAGGAAGGCCCAGATCATGTTATTGATGGTGATGCACGGGTAACTCGCCACATGCGTGGGCGTGGCAGCCCAAATCCAGACCGGCACCCCCGGCTCGCGGTACGGGGCGGTCGTATTGCGATCGGATTCATGAATCAGATACGCGATGTTGCGGTCAGCCGCGGCGCTCCAATCCATCGCGGGTTCATTGAAGCCCGCGAAGTCCGGCGCCTTGACCCGCTCGCTGGTTTCTTCTTTCAGCACCGCGCCTTGCGCATCATTCCAACGGAAGGTCAGCGAGAAACTCCCGTCCTTCACCTGGCTCCATATCGTGCTGAGGTTCAGCAGGGGCGCGCCCGATTGCACAGTCCACTCCAGTCCGTCCTGGCTGATGACGGCGCGGTACTCGACCGTTCCAGGAAGGGGCAGCAGGCGAAACTCCGGCGCGTCGATGAACTGCTTGCTGAAGGCACTCCAACTGACGATAAGCGACCGAGGGCTTTCGCCCTGGTCCGCCTGAGCCGGCAGCGCTATGCAACACACCACGCACACAACCACGCCCAACCGTAGCGCTCGTTTCATGATTCGTCCCCCTGCGAGGCCTTTCGCCCGTTTCTCATGCAGGGATCGTTATACCATTGGGCCTACCATGAAACACACCCTGGAGCTTGAACCTTGCATTCCTTTCCCTGCATAAAGGAGTACTATTGCGATAACTTGCCGGGCGTTCTCATGGGCATGGTAACAGGAGAATCCACATCATGAAGGAGACGATGACGTCACGCGAGCGGATGCTCACGGCATTGGACCATGAGGTGCCGGACCGGGTTCCGATTGACTTCGGCGGTTTCCAGACGGGCATTCATCGCCTCCCCTACGTGGCTTTGCTGGACCACCTGGGCATCAAAGACGACGTGACCATTCTGGATCCGGTCCAGCAGTTGGCCAAGCCGTGCGAGGCGGTGCTGCAACGCTTGCATGTGGATACGCGCTATCTCGTCGCGGGGGGGCCTGAGGGCTTCGAGGGCGGCATTGAACAGAACTCGCGCGAAGGGCGGCTGTGGCACGATCTGCGGGACGAGTTCGGCGTGGTCTGGTCCATGCCGGATGACCAGCCCTTCTTCATGGATATCAGCTATCACCCTTTGGCCAACGCCGAGTTGCGCGATCTGGACTCCTATCCATTTCCAAATGGCGCGGATACGACACGATTCCGCGGGTTGCGCCAGAAGGCCCAGGAGATGCGCGACAACACGCCCTACGCAGTCTGCACAGGCATCGGCGGAGTGGTCTACGAGTATTGCTGGTACTTGCGCGGGCTCGAGTTGTGGCTCACCGACATGTTGATGGAGCCGGAGTTTTGCGAGGCCCTGCTCGACCGCATGCTGAAGTTCTGGACGGATTACTACACTGGTTTCATGCGCGAGGTGGGCGACCTGGTCGACGTCATCATGATCGGAGACGACCTCGCGGGGCAGGCCGGACCGCTCTTTGCCCCGAGTTTCTATCGGGCCGTTGTGAAACCGCGCCAGAAGCAACTGGTGCAACATATCAAATCCCTCACATCGGCCCGCATCTGGTATCACACCTGCGGCTCGTGCGTGACATACATTCCCGATCTGCTCGACAACGGCATCGACATTCTCAATCCCGTGCAGATCAGCGCGGCGGGGATGGATCCACGCCAATTGAAAAGCGAGTTCGGCAGCCGCCTCACTTTCTGGGGCGGTGGGATCGACGCTCAGCATGTGCTTCCTGTCGCGTCACCGGCGGAGGTGCGTGAACACGTAAAGCGAAACCTGGAAGCCTTCATGCCGGGCGGCGGCTTTGTGTTCAACAACTGCCACAACGTGCAGGCGGGCGTGCCCCCCGAGAATATCGTGGCCATGTTCGACGCTGCCTATGAGTTTGGGTTCTACCCCGCATAGTAAATGGGACACAGGCGAGGGCGCCTGTGTCTTCATCTCGCCCGGCCTCGGGTTTCTCTTTCTATCGTCCGGTTCCCGGTTTTCCGGCCTCACGCTGCGCGCGGGCTGATAGGCGAATGAGGGGTATTCACAAACCTAATACTCTATTGACAATCTATTCTGCGTGCGACATACTCGGGGGAGCGAGTGCCCATGGCCATGTGGTGCGGGGAGTTGACGGTTAGTCGGCCCGGCGCGAGAAGCCGCGAACTGTGAATTCCAGCATTTATTGAATAAAGAGCCCGCATGATCGTTTTATTCGTCAAGAGGCATTAATCCTACGCGAAGTGTGCGCAGACGAGGGGTGTTTTGACCTAACCGCTTGGGAGTCCAGACATTGCGTACGATCCAGGGGAATGTCGTGCAAGAGGCGTTGGACCGGCACCGCAGGACGGGCGAAAACCTGGGCAAGTGCCTCATGGCCCAAGGCTGGCCCGACGAGGTCAGTGCGCTTCAGGAACTCGCTTCCTCGCTGGGTATTCGCTTTATCGATCTCTCCGAAGAGACCGTCGACCGGACCGCCGCAGGAGAGATCCCGTCCGAACTCATCAACAGGGCCCGCGTAATTCCGGTTGCCTTGGAAGGCGACCATCTGGTGCTGGCCATGGCCAACCCCTTCGACTTTCAGACGGTTGAGCACATCGAGATCCTCACAGGGAAACAGGTGGAACGCGCCATCTGCACCGAAAGCGACATGGCGGCGGCCATGCAGACGTTTTACGGCCATTCCGTGGAGCGGATGATCAAGCATCTGGAGAAGCCCGGCCACGAGGACGCCGCGGACACCACCCAAGTGGGGCACTTGCGCGAAATTGCCAGCGAGCCGACGGTTGTCAATCTGGTCAATCTGATTGTTGTGCGTGCGATTCGCGATCGCGCGAGCGATATTCACATCGAACCGTTTGACAGCGTGGTCAAGGTCAAGTACCGCATTGACGGCATTTTGCACGAGATGCCGGCCCCTCCCAAGCACCTGCAGGACGCGATCATCTCGCGTGTGAAGATCATGGCGGACATGAA
>JADLCA010000713.1 GCA_020847495.1 Candidatus Hydrogenedentota bacterium
CCGGAGTCGACTGCTGCAATCGCCTTGATGGAGAGCCTCCTGCGACTCCCGGAGAGACGCCCGAAATCAGCCTCGCCTTCAATGAGTCCCGGACCGACATGGGAGATCAGCTCAACTCGCATTGAGTACCGGAGGGACTGCCGAAAGTAGCCCAGGAATTCATTCCTGGGTTTCTCGCGACCCTGCCCCTTTGACCAGTCCCGGAGGGACGGCAGAGCCTGACGTGCGCCTCTACGTGTCTGATTATGGCCTTCTTCCGCCCTACAACATGCGTCTCGTCTTCTGTCCATCACTCCATCTCTTTCGTCCCTCCGGGACTCATTGATAGGTGTTGCGCCCAGACCCAGGAATGAATTCCTGGGCTACTTTCAGATCTCGAGTGTACCGAATTCTCCAGCCGCGCAACGGCGCGAAGCGACCGGAAAAGATGCATTCCCACCCCATCCTCCATCTTGGGGTGATTTTAGCCCGCAAGGGCGAAAGGCAATAGCCCAGCGGTTCATCGCTGGGTTGGAAGGTACTCATAAGACAAGTCCCGTCAGGGACGGCAGAGCAGGTGAGGTATCCTCGGAGGGCGGCGTTCAAGGATGCTTGGAGGTTTTGCCTGAGAAGCATGGCGCGACATACGTGGAACGGAAGCTGGAAGAGGCTCTTTCGCCCCTGCCGGGGCTTGGGAGGTAGGGGGACTCCTCCTACCCAGCGATAAATCGCTGGGCTATTATCTATCGTCCCTGTCGGGACTTTTTGCCAAGCCCAGATCCGAGAAGTCGGTGCTCTCAAGTCAGATGTCCCTCCGGGGCAAAGAACGTATCTCGACGTACAGATAGACGATCCCTTCACAATGCCGCAATGCGAAAAACGGCCGCAATCAACGCGCATTCCCTCCACGCAATCTGGACATGCTCCCTTCACTCACCGGTCCTGCATCCGGCTCACACGGAACGCGCGCGAGCACACGGAGAGCAGGAATACACAGAATAGAAGGTGTGCGATGACATTTGCCAGCCAATACCAGGTATACAGAAAGTGGGGGTTCTGGCTCATTATCCGGAACCAGTTCCGGCCGCTGAAGAAGTCGAACTGTTGGAGATTGTCGAAGAAGGCTATCATGGGGGAGCAGAACGCGATGCACGAGTAATACATATCGGTGCCATGCTCGGTGAGCATGTTCATATCCGCAAAGAGGGCAAGAAGG
Source organism: Candidatus Hydrogenedentota bacterium (assembly GCA_020847495.1). Classification (GTDB taxonomy): domain Bacteria; phylum Hydrogenedentota; class Hydrogenedentia; order Hydrogenedentales; family SLHB01; genus JAHDWY01. The sequence goes on from JADLCA010000713.1 coordinate 1,196, forward strand.
TAGAAACCGAACAAGACCGTCCAGGAGCAGATGTACCCGAGCAGAATGGCCGTTGGCGTGCGCTTAGTCATCATGGAGCCGTAGATACTCAGGCTCAGCACGAGCAGCACGCTGGTCCACGCGGAGATAATACCAGTCCATACAAAGCTCCACAGCCAGGCCTTCCCCCCCGCCAGCATGGGGATTACCCATCCGCTCAGGATGAACGCCGCGAGTAGCGGCAACGCGGAAACGACACCCGCCCGCGCTTTGCCCCAGATGATCTGCCGGGGCGTTACGAGTGTCATCCGCAGGGCGTCGATATTCTCGCGCTCGTATTCTTTGGTGAGGGCATTCGCGAGAAGGGCCGGCGCGACGAGTCCCGCCAATCCCATGACCATGACCGCCCAGCCCATTGGCAAGATCATCTCCAAGTCGCTTGCCCTGACCTCGAAGAACAGGAGAAGCCATCCCATGACATCCAGTACGCACAAAAGCACAGGCAGTCCGACGAAAAGCCAGGGAAAGTATCGCGTGCCGGTGACAGCGCCCCAACGGACTTCCTTCATGTAGACGGGATTGGCGGAATCCGGTATGGCTCCGTGACGTGTCTGCTGCTTGTAGCGCATGCTTCGGTCCCCGCGCCAGCGATCGAATAGCGACGGCGCCGGGGCCCCCTGCAAATAGGACGCGCGCGGCTTGCGGATCCACAGCCACGCCTTTCCCAGCAGCACCAGCACGAAGAACCCCTGCACGGCGAGCGCCTTCGCCAACTGGACGAACGTGAGGTCCCCCGAGGCCGCATACGTCACGGTAACGGGGGAAGAAACGATGATGGCGAATTCCTCGAATTCCTGCTGCATGCCGTAAAGCCGCAGGAGTTCGATAAGGACCACACAAGGAATCAGATATACCCCGAGCAGAATCGCAGTAATGACGTAACTGCTGAGGACGGCGCTCACCACGCCACGCCGGCGGACGGAACAGTACACGCCCGCCGACGCGCAGACCACAGCCGTCGCGCCAACGATGGCAAGAAGCTGCACCAATAGCTGCCATTCCAGGCCAACGAGGAGAAAGACGGTGGCCGCGACGGGCATGACGGCGAACGCGAACAGCGCGAACACGCCGAGTGTGTTGAGCAGCTTGCCGAAGAGGATGCCCGAGGGCCGAATCAAGGTTAGAATGAGAAGGTCATAGGTGTCTTGCTCGTGCTCAACGACGACCGAGGTCGCTCCGTAGGCAGGCATCAGGATCGCGGCACACACGTACAGTGATGTGATCACGACCGCAAGGAGGTCGCGCGACATCCAGGCGACGGTCTGTGCATTGGCGTATTGTGATGGCCAGCTCTCGCCCACAATCCAGATGGCGATGAGCAGCAGGATCACCAGAAACACCAAGGGCCTTACACGCCGCAGCGTGCGCAGCAGTTCGCGGCGCACCAGCGCGGACGACGGCAAGAGCAATGCGCTGCGCAGCAACTCAACCATCGCGCACCGCCTTCCGCAGGAAGATCCAGCGAGTCCAGCGATAAAGAACCGCGATCATCAGCAGATGCAAGGCCGTGCAGCCGGCCCACATCAGGAGAAAGTCCCGGTTGTAACCGAGAATGAGCGACTTCTGGGCCCAGAAGTACATGGTCAGCGGCGATAAGGCGAGCAATTCGTTCGAATAGTACCCGCCCAGCGCAAAGCGGTAGACGATCATCTCGGCGATCCAGTGCAGGGCGACGGGCCCAAGCAAGGCCGCAGCGGACAGGCCATACGCGCCCAGGACGGCCATAGGCGTCGTGCGTGCACGCAGGGACACGACAGTCCCGAGAACCGCGCAGGTCAGCAGCACAACCCCCGCGGAGCAGAAGCCCGTGGCCAGCAGGGTGAATCCGCCCGGTGCGCGGTAGATGGGAACGCTGAGAAACACCGACAAGGCCACCGCGGCCAGAAGCAGAATGCCCACCTGGGCCAGGGCGCTGCCGATCTTGCCGCGGAGGATTTCCGTCGGCCGGACGGTAGTCATGCGCAGCAGGTCATAGGTATTGCGTTCCCGCTCCGTTACGAAGAGAACCGATGCGAGACCGGGTGCCTGCAACACGACCAAAGCCATTTGAATACCTATCCAGGCGTTAATGGCCGATAGGGCATCGTCCGGCGAAAAGCCTCTGGACGTGTCTGCCGCGAATATGAACCCGAGCGCGATCACAATCCACAGAAGCACCGAGACAAACACGCCAAAAACACCCACCCCCCGCAGCCGCCCATATACCGGCCCCCAGCGGAATTCGCGCTGCGTGACGGGATTCCACCGATCTTCGAGGGGTTTGAAGTGTACGGACGTCTTGATGGGGGTCCCCGCCATGGCGGGAAGTGGAGAAATGTCCTCGATCTCAGGAGGCGGCGGTTCAAAAGGCCGGCGAAGAACCCGGGTCGCAGCGCGAAGCACGTAGATGCTGAGGAATGCCTGGAAGACTGCCGTTGCCAGCACACCCCATGCAAGACTCTCTTGAGTGGTGACGATGACAAGGGCCACGAGGGGGGAAGTCATCATCCCACATATCGCCACCCCAACCAACCAGGGCGGAGGAGCGGTATTCAATACTGACACGAAGGGAGATAGAAAGATGAGGATGGGGATGAGATACCCGCCCAGCATGGCCAGGGCGCAAAGATACGCGACGATGACGCCGCCCGTGGCGCTGTGAAATACCGTGGAGCAGTACACGCCGGCGCTGGCGCATGAGATGGCCGTCATGAGAATGATGACGGCCGAGGCGAGCACCGCCTGCCAGTCCATGCCGATAAGGAAGAACGACGTGCCCAGGAAGGGCAAGACGGCAATCGCCAATAAGGCGAACACGCCCAGGGTACCCAGGAACTTGGCGAGTATGATGCCCGAAGGCCGGATGAGAGTCAGGGACAACTGCTCGAAGGTGTCGCGGGCGCGCTCCGACTGTATCGTGGCTGCGCCATACGGAGGCAGCAGGATGATCGCGCTCGCGAAAAGAAGCACGATCAGAACGCTCACTATGGTCTGCGAGGACGACGCGAAGGCGTAGGGCGGCAGTTCCCGCTCGGGGTAGTTCACGGAGACGAGAAAACCCGCGAAGAGCAACAAGAATATCAGCAGGACGAAAGGGCGCGCCATGCGCAGGCGCGTCAACAGCTCGCGGCGAAACAGGGCCATGACGGGCATATCGCGGAGCGCCGCGCCTATATGCGCAGCGCGGCTCATGGGTCGCGCATCCTGCGATACTTCAGAAAGGTGATGGTCGCGGCGACCAGCAGTCCGGCAATGGCAAGAAAGATCGTCTGGGTCACTCCCCACGCGACCGCGTGAGGGTTGCGGTCTGCGAACGCGGCGGGGAATGACAACAACGGGGAAAGATAGAAGAAGGCCTCTTCTTTTACCCTTGGAAGCGGCCACGTGTCCCGCAGGATTATGTAGCCCACGCCAATGATCGCGAAGTTCCCCAACAGCAGGTAGGCACTCAGGGCGACCCCGCCCATCAGCGCGGCATTGGTCCGGCGCGCAATAAGCGAGGTCAAGATGCTGGCACTGGTGGTGAGCGCCGCGCACACCGTGAGGGTGATGAAGCCCGGAATGAGGACCCATGCACTGGACCACTGAATGATCGCCATCGGCAGGCTGCCGATTGCGAGGGCAAGTGCAATGGGGACTAGCGAAGTGAAGCTGCCGGAGATCTTCCCCGCAACAATGGACGTCGGCCGCAGCAGGGTCATGCGGAGCATGTCCATGTTGCCCAATTCATACTCTTTGGCAAAGGAATTCGCCGTAAGTCCGCAGATGACCAGCATGATCAGGACATTTTCAATCGTCAACCATGTCATGATGGGAATCTGCACACTCCGCCCAGATCCGATCGAGAGGAAGAGCGACGCGAACAGGCACACGGTAAACACGGAATAGAAGATGCGAATCAGCACCGTGCCCCGGTTGAAGAGTCCCCACCGGACTTCCCGAACGCGCATTGGATTCTTGCCATCCTCGATCATGGGTTTCCGGCGCAGGGGATCGACGAGGTAGTACGGGAACCGGGTGCGTCGCGCGTGCAGTACTGCCGGGTCCTCGATGGTCTTTTCGCCGGACACTGCCCGCGGCTGAGCCGGCCGCCGGAGGAAGCGAACGGACATGAAGAAACAAACGAGGCAGAATACGGCTTGAATCAGCAGCGTGGCCGGTAGCTGCCAGGCGGAAAGGCTCTGGCTCTGAATTCCGAGAAGCATGTGTAGCGGGGAGAACACGGTTGACCAGTCGGCGCGCCCAATGCTACGACCCACATAGTTGAAGAGGTAGAAGATCTGCCCTGTGAGGATAACGCGCAAGATGAGCAAGAAGTACCATGGACCGCAAAGCAAGCCGATTGTGGACGCGTAGGCGACGACTAGAGCGATGAACGTGCGGCGAAACAGGCACGAGCAGAGAACCCCGATCATCGCGCAGCACGCGGCGGTTCCTATGAGCAGACCCAGGATGGCCGCGAGTTCGGACCAATCCAGACCCACGCCGAACATGACCGTGGCGAACACGGGAAAAGTCCCCACGATGAGCAGCAGGTAGATACCAACCGTATTCATGACTTTTGCCGACACCACGCCGGATGGCCGCACGAGGGTGAGGTAGAGCGCGTCCAGGGTGTCCTGTTCCCGTTCGCTCACGATGGTGTACGCGGCGATACCTGGCACGAAGAGGATGCATCCCAGGAACAAGGTAATCGACACGGAGAAGAGCATCTGCTTGGAGACACCTGCCACGTAGGTGGAGGGGACATTGCCGGAAGGCCAACTGAGCAGCACGACGGATCCCGCCGCAAGGAGCAAGGCCACCACGAACAGGAGCGTGCGCGTGCGGCGCAGACTCGTCAGCAGTTCGCGCTTGACGATGATCAATGACGGCAGGATCGAGCCCATGCCTACAGGCCCCCTTTGGTGACGTGAAGAAACACGTCCTCGAGGTCGCCCTCGTCCTGGGTAAAACTCAAGACTTTCACGCCAGCCTGGACCAGTCGCGTGTTGAGATCGGCAAGTTGGACGCGATCCAGCTTGGCGTCCATGCGGAATTCGTTGCCGGAGCGCTCGACGCCCGTAATGCCAGGCGTGCTCGCGAGGATCTCCGCGGCGGCATCGCCACCCTCGACAACTTCGAGCAGCACCTCAAGGTCTTGACGCAGGCTGTGGAGAATCTCCTTGTAGTTGCCCGCGGCAAGCAGGGTGCCGTGCTCGATGATGCCGATCTTGTTGCACATGTCGCCGAGTTCGGAAAGGATGTGCGATGAGATCAGGATGGTCTTCCCCATTTCGCGCAGGGTCTTCAGCAATTCCCGCATTTCGATTCGGGCGCGCGGGTCGAGCCCGCTAGCGGGCTCGTCGAGGAGCAGCACCTTGGGATCGTGCAGCAGCGTCTTGGCGAGGCAGCAGCGCTGCTTCATGCCGCGCGAGAACGCGCTCACGAAATCGTCGGCCTTGCTGGTGAGGTCCGTCAGCGTGAGAACATCGTCGATGATGGCGCTCCGCTTCGCGCGCGGGATCTTGTACGCGGCCCCGAAGAAATCCAGGTACTCGCGCAGGCGCATGCCGTCGTACACTCCGAACGAATCGGGCATGTAGCCCAGAATCTTCTTGATCTCGTAGGGGTGCTTGCTCACATCGATGCCATCCACGTAGGCCACGCCCGCCGTGGGCGCCAGCAACGTGGACAAGATGCGGATGGTCGTGGTCTTGCCCGCGCCGTTCGGCCCGATGAATCCGAAGATGTCACCCTGTTCGATGATGAGATTCAGATCCTTCAGCGCCGTGAAGTTGTTATATTTCTTCGTCAGCAGCTTGGTTTCCACTATTGCCATGGTGTCCAGTCTCCAGTTTCCTCGTCATGCCGCGGCACGAGCAATGCCGCGTTGACGTGATAGCTTCCCCAGTATCCGCCGTTGGTCGCGTTCTTCTTGAGTTGAACGTTGCCCCGCACCCACGTCTTCGTGGCATCGTAGAATCTCTGCCAGTCCCTTTCCTGGTACGTCGTGACCGCGTAGGACTCGTTGCGGTTGTTGCGGTTGGATTGCGGCTGCGTGCCGGTCTGGTGGGTGGCACTCCAGTCAGCGTCCGTACCTTCCGGAGCGTAGACCATTGCCGTTTCGGGATTGTCGGCAGTCCAGTGGAGTTCCACTTGAAGGGTTGTATCTTTCGCGTCCGCATACTGCGGCGGAACGATGATCTGAACGGATGCCTTCTGATCGCCCTGAATCCCCTGCATGCTGTTTCCCCATCCGTATGCGTAGGGGTTCGTCTGCTGCGGCACTTCGTTGACGAGCACTTGCAACGGAACGCGCAGCGGCACAGGCGCCTTCGCGCGATCCACGCGAATGTCGGCGACAACGAACGTACGCGCGATGCGCTCTGTGGCGGGCTCGTCCAGCGAGACCGTGCGTTGAACAACGCCCTCCGCCCATCCGCACAGGAATGGACCCAACGCCGGATTGATCTGGCCGGTGAAGTCGTTCGCGGTCGTGATGAGACTTTGCTGCACCCCGGATTCAACCACCGTGAGGTCGGTGCGATCCATCCCGTAAGACCCATAGTAACCGTAGGGCCCGAATTCGGTCCGGCGATTCATCGTACTGACCACGATGCGGGTGCGCGGAATGGAAACCGGCCACTCCGTGGCGTCATTCATGTCGCCCAAGGGGATGCTCATGCCTTCCAGGAGCACGAACGGGCTCCTTATCTTGACACCCGTTTTGTTCACGAGATTGCCGTGGAGCCCCTCATCGTCCCAGACCAGCGCACCCTCAATGCCGCCGGGCAATGTCGCGTCCGATTCCACCTCAAAGACACGCAGCACGCTCGCGCCGACGCGCAGTTCTTCCACGCGCGGGGGCTGATCGAACACGAATTGGAAGGCCTTGTTCGCGTCCATGAAGCCGCCGGGGCCCATGTAGTATTGCTGGGACGTGGCGTTCCAGGAATCGCTGACGAGGGCAAACTCATTGGTGAGGCGGAGGTCGTACCAGGCGGTCCGCGCGGACAGCACCCCCACCATGGAATGCACGCTGCCCACGCGCCCCGACTCGGGCACGCGCAGCACTTCGAGTTGCGTCAATTCGGTCGACTTGGCGCGTCCCGCCGTGCCGTAGACAAGCGCGTAGGCCGTGAACCCCAGCGAGAAGAACACGAGGCACACCCAGGCCATCTCGCGACGCTTCATCCAATTCCAGAAAAGCCAATTGCCGACCACGCCGACGAAGAAGTACAGCAGCAAGTAGATCAGAACGGACGTCCACGGATACACGCGAATACCGGTCGCCGAGGGGAGCATCTGCGACGCGGTGCTGGCGGCTTGCGCGAAATTGAGTTGGGTCTTCTGGGTGTTGCGCGAAACGAGGTCGCCCCACAGGTGCAGAAAGCCCGCGCACTCCTGCAGGGCTTTGCCGTGCGCGTCAACGGCCAGCGTGACCACCACGCCCCGGGCAAGCGGGCGCGACGCGGCGAGCACGGGATCCTTGCCCCAGACCAGTACCCCGTCCGCCGCGGGAGTCAGACGCGTGATGAGTGCCTCGCGTCCACTGCGCGCGCCCGCGCGGTCCGCCTCTTGAAAGACGGAGTTCGCGAGAACCGCTTCATCGATTGTCTGCTGTTCACCAATGCTGACACCCCCAAGCTCCTCGACCCACGTACCGCGAAAACGGGCGGCGTTCTCGCCCGCAAACACGACCAGAACACCCCCTTCCTCCACATAACGCAGGAGCAGATCGCGTTGCCGCAGCCCGATCTGGCCGGGGTCGACTTGGCCCAGCACAACCACGTTATAAGCCGTGAAACACTGCGGGTAAGCGGGCATCTGGGGAACTTCTGCGGTGCGCAAGGCGTGCCGGTGCAGCCCCGCACCGCCGCCCGCGCGATCCAGGGCGGAACGCAGAAACCCGTAGTCGGCGGGTTCATCATCCAGGATGAGACTTACCAGGTCTTCCGGCCTGATGGGCGTGAGGTCCACGCGCACGGGCGCATCCAGCGCCGGACGCCGCTTCTTGTAGAGCATCGCTTGGATACTCGTCGCACCGCTAAGCCTGCAGTAGACGCGAAAGCGTTTCGTGGACCCCTTGGGCGATTCCGCGGGCGTGCGGTACACCGGACTCGCGGGACCGTTCAGCGTCGTGACCGAGACTTCTATCCAGCCTTGGATGTCCTCCTTGTTGTTGCGGACCGTGACGTCCACGGGCACCCACGCGCCATCCTTGTACGCGGTGACGAAGGTCATCGAGATGTCCGCGAAGATTTCGCCCTCCGGAATCGCGGATACCGCCTGCGCGTGTGCGGCGGGCGCAAGCGCCGCGAGGCACAGGGCCAAGAGGCCCAATGCCGGTGGTATCGATCTGCGCGGCCAATTTGCGAACTTCAAATCCAGGCCCTCCTGCTGAAAACCCACCATTCCAGGGCGAGCACCGCAATGCCCGCTCCCAGGAGCCAACGCCACAATTCCCGGTTCTGGCGCACGTGACCACGCTGCGCCCTGAAATCTCCCCCGCCGATACTGAGTGCCGCCGCCGGCGCCACGGAGGATTCCGTTCGGTCGAGCAGATTCACGGCGAACTTCTCGGTGTCGCCCTCGCCATAATTCACCGTGTAAAGACCCGTGTCTTGCGTATTGCTGAAATACACGGGCCGAAGCGGGTCCAGGATGACGCGCTCCTTCTCGCCCGAGGGCGCCTGCACGCTAGCCTCTGCGATTTCGGGACGCGAAACCAGGGTCAGCGGATGCCCCGCATCGACAGAGGTCTCCTCCGCAAGCGCCGAGCGGGGAACCCATGCGAGCAGGTTTTGGAAGAACAACGGGAAGGAGAGATTGAGAGGCCAGTCCGACGCCGCGATGTCGAAAGCGATCACCGCGATGAATTGTCCACCCTGCGATACATCGGCGATGAGCGGCGCGCCGGGCGCGGAAACGATCGTGTGCGCGCCTTCGGGGAGCACGAGCTTTTGTGCGGTGGATACTCCCACATTGCCCGGGTTGAGATTGAACCGCATGAGCGGATGCTCGGAGTCCGTTGCAATGACGGCCGGCCGATCGAGGGAGCCTTCCGCGCCGATGCCCGGTATGGGCGGAAGCGCATTGATGAAGAGCAGCGTGCCCGAAGGCAGTGCCGGCGGCGCGAAATTATAGAACACGGTGAGATCCGCCGTATGTCCGGGCGCGTAGTTGGCAGGAGGCAGCGTGCTGAGTTCCACACGCGGGTCGGGCGCGAGAACGCGCTGCAAGAAGTAGGCGCCGGGGGCCTCGGGTTCCGCCACAAGCAGCACGCGAATCTTGGCCGCGGGCCGCAGCGTCAGCCACGCAATGTTGTCGACCGGCAGCGCGTCTTCGTAATCGAGTTCGGCCTTCAGGATGCCCGTCCCGAGTTCAGGGTGCGCAAAGACCAGCTCGCCATCCTCACCGGCGGGGATGTTGATCTCCTCTACGGCCAGCGTCGAATCGTTGAACGATAAGGTGACGGTACTGCTCAACGGTTCCGGCGCATCGTTATGCACCAGCACGAAACTCTGCTTCTCGCCGGGCTGGCCCTGTTCGGGTTCGCGCAGGCTGAACGCGACAATACCGGCGTTGTTGGAGGTCGTGCCGACTTGCAGGAAACTGAGATCGTAGCCGCGCGCACGGGCCTCCGTCGAAGTGTCGGCGACCTCGCGCACCTGCCCGAAGTTGCGGGGTCCGATCTCGTCAAGGTCGGCAATGCCGCCATCGCTGATAACCACGGCATGCAGGTCGGCCACGGTCAAGCGCAGCGAGTGGGCCACGAGGTAGGCGTCGCGCAGACGGGTGCGTGTATCGGCCGCCGTAATGCTGTGAATCGCGGTGCGAAGGCGGGAACGGTCGTCGGTGAGTTCGCTCAAAACGTCCGAGTTCTCGGCGAACGTGACCAGCATCGTCTTGTCGCCCTTCTGCATCTCGTCGACCATGCGAAGCGCCTCGGCCTTGGCGAGTTCCATGCGGGTCTGCTCGCCCTCCATAGTCTGCATGCTTGCCGACCGGTCGATGAGCAGGCACAGGTTGCGGCCCGCGCGCCCTTCCGCCTTGAAGTACGGACGCGCCAGCGCGCCGACGACCAGCAACAGAATGAGGATTTGCAGCAACAGGAGCAGGTTGCGGCGGAGCCGCTGGAAAGGCGCGTTCGCGGTCAGGTCCTGGAGGCTCTTCATCCACAGCAGCGTGCTGGCAATGACCACGCGGGTCCGCCTGAGTTTGAGAAGATAGAGCAGGATCACGATCGGGATCAGCCACAGAAAGTATAGAAACGCCGGGGCGAGGAATGCCTGCTGCAATGCACTTCCCAAGCTCTGTCCCAGTGCGGAAAGCCTGCTCATTTGAAAAGCCCTCCGGATCTCAGGACGTCCAAGGTCAAACGATCGAAGGGACCGTCCGTGGGCGCAAAGATGTAGCCGATACCGCGCGCGAGGCAGAAGCGCCGGATAGCTTCGCAGAAGCCGCTCAGGTTCTCCTTGTAGCGTTTGAGCAACGCCGGACTCGCCGAGACTTCGACGTACTCCTGGGTCTCGCTGTCGAGCAGCCTCAGGTCGCCCGTGATCGCCGGATCGATCTCGGCGCGCGACAAAATATGGACCGCAAAACAGTCGGATCCGGACTGCCGCAGGCGTTTCAGGCATCCCTCGAATCCGTTGGGGTCGAGGAAGTCTGAGAAGAGCACGGCCACGCCCTTCGATCGATTGCGTATTACATACGATTTCGTGTTTTGCTCCAGCTGCGTGCCGCCCTCCGCGACAATCCGCGACATGAAATCCAGCAGCTTGTGTGCGGATGCCTTACCACGGCACGGCACGAGCCTCTGCACGCCCGCAGCCGAGAAGGCTTCCGCGGACACGCGGTCGTAGCCCACGAGCCCCACGTAGCCGATGGCCGCGGCAAGCCGCGCGGCGAACTCGATCTTGGACGGCGCGCCGAAGCCCATGGAGCGGCTCGCATCGACCAGCAGGTGCACCGTCAGGTCTTCATGCTCCTGAAAGAGCTTCAAGTAGAGGGCGTCGAGGCGCCCGTAGATGTTCCAGTCGACGTGGCGCAGGTCATCCCCCTGCACGTAGTCGCGATAGTCCGCGAACTCCACGCTGCTGCCTTTGCGCTTGCTCTTGCGCTCGCCCTTCGCGAGACCCAACTGGACATGGCGCGCCGCAATGGACAGACGTTCCAGCTTGCGCAGGAAGTCCGGCTCCAGCAGATGCGGCATCGATGCGCCATCCACGGTCATGTCATGCTCCTCGCTCAGGCGACCTTTGCGGCCGTCTCGACGTTGTTCAGCAAGTCGCGAATGATATCGTCCGACGTGATGCCGTCGGCTTCCGCCTCGAAGTTCAGCAGCACGCGATGACGCAACGCGGAGGACGCGCTCTCCTTGATATCATCAAAGCTCACATTGAAGCGGCCCGCGCGCAGGGCGTTGACCTTTCCGCCAAGCAGCAGGGCCTGCGCACCACGCGGGCTGGACCCGAACCGCACGTATTTCGTGACCATCCCCGTCGACAGTTCGTTCCCAGGCTGGGTGGCGAGCACCACGCGGACGGCGTAGTTGGTGACCTGGGGCGCGGCGGGCACGTCGCGCACGAGTCCCTGCCAATGTTCAATACGCGCGGCGTCCATGACGGGTGCACCGTGCGGCATGTGGCGCTGTGTCGTGCGTTCCAAAATGCTGGTCAGGTTCTCCGCGGATGGGTAGTCCACGAGCAGCTTGTAGAAGAAGCGGTCGAGCTGGGCCTCCGGCAGCGTGTAGGTACCTTCCATCTCGATGGGGTTCTGTGTGGCCATGACGAAGAAGGGCTCTTCTAGCCGGTGAATCGTGCGCGCCACGCTGACGGTGTGCTCCTGCATGGCCTCCAAGAGGGCCGACTGCGTTTTCGGCGTGGCCCGGTTGATCTCGTCCGCGAGGACGATATTCGCGAAGATGGGCCCTTGCCGGAAGCGGAACTCGCGATTCCCCGCATCGTCCTCGGCGATAATGTTGGTGCCGATGATATCGGCGGGCATGAGGTCCGGCGTGAACTGGATGCGCGAGAACTGCAGGCTGAGTGCCTGGCTCAGCGTGCGCACGAGCAGCGTCTTGCCGAGTCCAGGCACGCCTTCCAGCAGGCAGTGTCCCCCGGCGAAGAGGCAGGTCAGTACGCCGTCGATAATCGGCTCCGCGCCTACTATGACCTTCGCGATCTCATCGTGAAGACGTTTGAAGTCTCCCCGGAACTCTTCTGCAGCCTTCTGATAATCCATCGTTCATCTCCCTCACGGTTCCCAACCGTCCGTCTATGGTCTGGGGCTGGTGTTGTCGTCATCGGTTCGGGCTTTGCGGCGGCCCCGCTTTTCGAGGGCGCGCTCCTTCGCGGCCAGCAACTGCTGGGTATAATCAATCTGCGGCTTCACGGCCGGCGCCGCCGCCTCCTCAACTTCCGGCTCGGGTGTGTGCGCGTCCGCCAGAATCCCTTGCGGTATCGCCGTATCCCCGGGCATGCCCAGGCCGGAAGAGCTGTACAGCATGGTCCTCGACGGAATAGACGCCGCACCGTAAGCGCCGGTGACATGAACGCGCCGCGGTTTTGCCTCGGGCATCAGCTTGCGGATGAGGGGCAGCTTGCGTAGGAGGGCGGCCAGCCACACCCAGACCAGGCTGAAATCGACGATGACACGACGCACGAAGATCTCCACTGGAAACGCGCACGCGGCAACTGCTGCCAGATATGGCCACACCGGCGTTATTGTGGGCGTGATCGTCAAGTTGTGTTCAAAGGGGTTGTCGGTCGGCAAACGCACCGTGCCACCACCCACCGAGGCCGCCTGCTGAAGCAGGCCGAGATTCGTGGTGTTGTGCTCATATTCTTTTGAATCGTTCATAGCCAGGCCCGAAGGAATCATCCCCTGCGAACCGTCAGGCCGGGTATACGTCATGTTGACCATGTACACGCCGGGATTGTCCAGCGGGAATGTTCCTTCGTAGATACCCGGTCCGGTTTGTTGAAGGTCCAACGGAATGCGCGCAAACTCGGGCGCGGGTCCCGTCACGATCCCTTCCGGACGCAGGAAGTTCACGAAGCGCCCCTGGTCATCTACCGCGTCCACTTTCACATAACCCTTGCCATCCTTCACGCGCGATTCGACGTGGAAGTTGGAGGGAGACGTCTCGCGCAAGGTCCACCGAACAGCTTGGGACCAGAAGCGGCGGAAACCATCCCAGGAAAGCCAGTCGGCGGCCCACCGGCTCGTAATGTCCGACGTAAACGCCACGGACTTTCCCAAGCCGTAGCGCCATTGCGCAAGCACCGGGTCGCTCTGATGCGAAATCAGAGAAACGATGGCGTTCTCTTTGGGTGTCGTGGCCACATACCCGCGCAATGCCGGAATGGACTCGGGGACGATCCCTCGGAGGATCTCGGAGCCGTATTGCACTTGCGGAGTGAACGGCTCCTCGATGATGGAAGCCCGCTTCACGACGGCTGCTTCCTTCGTGAAGATCTGCGGCAATTTGCTGGGGTCGGTGACGTAGTAGTAGTTCCCGCCCGTGCTGCCGGCGATCCAGCGCAACATGTCCTGGTCTTGGCTACGGTGCGGGTTGATGCAGATCGTGCTGACCGAGATCGACGCGTCCGCAAGGCTCTTCAGCAGACCCGCAGTGGGCGCCGCGGGGTCTCCGTCGGAGATGATGACCACACGCTTCACCGAAGCTGTGCACTCCGGCGAGGCGAGCGCGTCGTAGGCCTTCTGGAGCGTGCCTTGCACGTCGGGCATGTCGCCGATCTGTGTGGTGTTCAGCGCGGCGCGCATCAACTCCTTGTTGCCCACGGGTTGCAGCGTGTACAGCCACGATTCACCGGCCTGCCAGTCATAGGCGAGCGCACCCATGAGGTCTTGGCTGGAGAGCACGTCCAGCGAAGCCAAGGCAATCCGCCGCGCCCACGCGTTGCCGTCTTGGAACTCACAGGTGTGCAGAATCAGCACGAGCGCGCCTTGAGGCATGACCTTACGCTGCTTCAAGTCCATACTGAGCGGAATCGCACGCTCCACGGGCGAGTTGTAGTAGCCGCCTGGACCAAAGGTGTCCGGCCCGCCAATCATGACTAAGCCGATGCCGAGGTCGCGCACCATGGCTTCGAGCGAGTTGAGCTGCTCGGTCGAGAGGTCGGTCGCGCTGACGTTCGCGAGCACCACGGTATCGTAGTTCTGGAATTCGGCGAGGTTCGAGGGCATCGTGCCGAAATCCACAGGCACCACCGCGAGACCCTCAGCTTCCAGGGCAGGCAACAAGTATTGGCTGTGCATGGGATCCGCGTCGAGATAGAGCACTGTGGGCTCGCCATGAATGATGGTGAAGGCGCGGCCCTCGTTGTTTGCCGCAATCGTGTCTTCCGCGGATTCCACGGTGGCCTCGTACTCGTAGAAGCCGGAGGCGCCGAGTTCTTGCGGCAGAAGAAACGCGTTGTCCCCCTTCTGCAAGGTGACCTCCGCGGATTGCAGCATGCGCACGCCTTCGCGCACGCGCTGATAGAGGCGGAGCGTCGCGCTGGAGTCCTGGTCCGCCTCGACGACGACTTGCAGCTTGAAGGGCTCGTCCGCATTGACGTGGCTCGGCGCCGTGACTTCGCGGATTCGTACTTCGCCGCGTCCGCCGAGCTTGATCGGAACAACGTCGACAGCGGCACCCGAGGCGCGGGCCAGTTTGACCTCTTCCAGCACGGACCCGCGCGTCTCGTTGCCATCGGACAACACGACGATGCGCCGCATGTAGCCCTGCGGAAACGCGGCCAGCGCAAGCCGGATCGCGGCGGCCAGATCGGTCTGCTCTCCGCCCACGTAGGACTGCACTTGCTTCAACTCCAGCGTTGGCCCCACCGTCAACTCGATGCTGGGCTCCTCGCCGAACGCGATGACGCCCGCTTCGTCCTTCTCCGTCATATAGGCTTGGGAGAGTGTCTTGACGGTGTTCTCGGCCTCGGCACGCAGCTCTTCAGGAATACTGTTGGATCGGTCGAGCAAGAAGAAGACAGCCAGACGGTCGTTAATCTTGACGAGCTCGGCTCCGGCGAGCGCGGCGATCAGGCACAACAGAATGAGCGACCGCAGCACAATGGCGGTCCACTTTCGCGTGGGCGCAAGCGATTGAATGCTCTTGCCCAACCATATGGTCCACGGCAGGAGGAGCAGCAACAGCAGCGCCCAGGGAAAGGAGAAGCGGAGGGAGACGAGCCCCGCAAGCCAGTCGTTTTGAAAGAGGCCGCTCAAGCAAGCACCTCAACGCCCAACCGCTGGATGCGATCGTTGTCCGTGTCGGCAACAAAGAGCCGGGCATTGGGACTCAGCGCCACACCGCGCGGGGCGCTGAATTGGCCCGGCCCCCTGCCCGGCGCGCCGAAACACGCCACAAACTCTCCGGCCACGGTGAATCGCGAAAGACGGTTGTTGCCATATTCGCTGACAATGAACGTGTTATCGGGTGCGAGCACGATGTCGTGCGGGTACTTGAGCTGTCCCGTGGCGGAGCCGGGTTCGCCGATGACGCGCAAGAGTTCCCCACTCTTCGTGAAGCACTGGATGCGATGATTGGCGGTATCGCAGACCAGGACCGTGTCTTCGTGAAGCGCGATGGCCATGGCGCGCGAGAACTGTCCCGGTTGATCGCCATGGGTGCCCCACTGACGAACGAACCGGTGCTGCGCATCAAATACATGCACGCGCTCCGCACCTCCACCATACTCGGAGAAATAGCAGGTGCCGTCCGGCGCGAGGGCGAGGTCCGTGGGATAGATGAAGCGCGTCTCGTCCGCGCCGTACTCGCCCCACTGCGAGAGCAGTTTGCCCTGCGGGGTGTACTCGAGGACGCGGCTGTAATGCGTGTCGGGGATCAGGAGATTGCCCGTGGGCGCGAAGGTAATCCCCGTGGGCGTCCCATTCTCGTACTCAGGCATGAGCCACCCGCGCAGGAATGCGCCGTCGTGCGTGAAGACCTGCAGTCGGCCGGAAGTATCGATCACATAGACTTCTTCGTTCGTGGCCGAGATGGCGCGAGGCCGGTGGAACTCCCCGTCGCGCGTGCCCGAACGGCCCCACTGCATGCCGCCTTGTGCTGGGACACGGGGAGCGCCGCATGCGGCCGCGCACGAAAGCGCCGCGCAGGCAAACCACTCCCGCCTGCTGATGCCGTGGCGTCGTCCCCCGCCCGTGGCGCGGTTCCTTCGTGCCGTCACCCCCATGTGTGGCCTATTGGCCCAAGGACGGAGCCGGTTCCTCGCCTGACGGTGTTTCGGGCTCGAGCGAGCCGAAATACTGCCGCACAAACTCCCGCGACCCCGCGGGGATCTCTTCGCGGGTGAGCGCCTCCTCAGCCTGCTGCTTGACCTGCACCAGGGCCTGCGCCGAGTAGTCCACAGAGGCATCGCCCTCACCCGTGGGCGCGGCGCGCTGCACGATGGAGGCGAGCACCCTGCCCTTGGTCATGTCGCCCGGCAGCATCTTGGGATCAAAAGCGGCTTCAACCTCCGGTAACTCGCCAATGCGGTTTCCCACACCACGGCCCGGCCCGCGAAGCCCGCCGCGCCCTATGGCAAACTTGTTTCCCTGGCAATTGCCCTTGCAGATGCCCTGGCATTCGCTGCAGTACAAGCGATTCTGGCATTCTCCGAACGCATCTTGGCATTTCTGCAATTGGGCCATCTGGGCCTTTAAGGACTTGAGGTCCTCCGCCGACAGTTCCAACTTCTCCAGCGCCGCCTTCAAGGCCTCCATATCATTCATGGAAAGACCGGCCGCGATGTCCTTCAGGGCCTCGCCGAGCATGGAGTCCTCGCCCAACGCCTTGGCCAGTTCATTCAATTCCTTGCGCAACTGTTCCTGCGACTCGGGGCTGAGTTCGCCTGCCTCAAGTTTCCGGGCCATCTCCTGAAGTTTCTCCGCCGCACTGTCGAAATCACCGCTCTGGAAATTGTTTGCGACATCCTTGGCCATGCTGAGCTTGGACGTCTCGGCGCCGAGTTTGGGGATGGGAGCCTTGGCCTCCAGCTTCGCCTGCTCCGCCTCCAACATCTTGGAGAGATTCGCAAGACGGGCCACGGCCTGCTTCTCCGTGATCTCGCCCATCTCGAGCCCTTCCGCGATGCGTTCAACGCCCTCGGCCACACCTTCCAGGGAACCGGGCACTTCCTTCGCGACATCCAGCAACGGCTTCGCGGCATCCAGAAGCCGCTTGGCCTCGACACGGACGGCCTCCTCGCGCGCCTTGGCTTCGGCTTGACGTTCGCGGAAATTCAACAGGTCGAACTCCGGCAACAGGAGGTAACACATCAGGAAGAGCGCGAGCGGCACACACAGCCAGCGCAAGGACCGGGGCGGGGCGAAGGGAAACTCGCGGCGCACGTCAAGCTGCGCCAGTTGCTGGCGTGCGTCGGCGTGAAGTTCGGCGACCATGGGCGCGGTGGAATCGGCGAGTTCCAGCGAACTGGTCAGGCGTTCGTCCAAGTTGAGGCGCCGATCCGCTTCGACCGCAGTTTGCAGGAGCGTTGGACGGCGCCAGACGGCCCACGCGCTCGCGAGGATGGTGGCCGCGGCGGCGAGGAAGAGTACGATTGGTTCGGGTTCACCCAGTGCGGGGAAGAGACGCGTGGCGACGAGCCACGCCAGTGCGAACGAACTCGCATAGATAAGGGCGGTCACCAGAGAGCGCGTCCAGCGTGTGAGCAGCAGACGCCTGCGGAGCGTTCGTAACGCAGCCAGTAACGGGTCCATGGTGCGGCCTCCCGAGAGTTGGGCAATGGGGCGCAAAGGTCGCCGTGTTCGCAGTACCATTATAGGGCACGACTACGGACTGAGACAAACACATTTCGTTCGCGCTCCCCGCGTAATGACTTCTGGCGAGGGAAGCGATCAACGGGCGTTTCTGCTATTGAATAAACGACTGCGATTGAAGAAGTTACAAATGGAAGCCGCCCGATGTGGAAGGCGGGCGCTACAAGAAAGGATGCTTCTGACCAACGGGATCATCAGAGATTCCGAGAGCTGTGAGCGCGGTACCAGGTGACGAAACGGGCCAGGCCTTCGCGCATGCTCGTTCGGGGATTGTACCCGAGCATTTCGCGGGCCTTGGATATGTCCGCAAACGTTGTTTCCATATCCGACGGCGGAAAAGGCAACGGCTCGATGGAGACCGGCTTTCCGAGAGTCTCGCTGAGCAGGTCGATCAACTCGCGCAGGCTGGTCGTGTGACTCTCACCCAGATTGAAGATCTCGTAATCCAACGGTGTGTCGATGGACTTCAAAATGCCATCCAGGATGTCTTCGATAAAGGTATAGTCCCTGCGCGAGGAGCCATCCCCGAACATGGGCACGCTGCCCCCCTCCTCGATGATTCGGGAGAACTTGTGGATCGCCATCTCCGGGCGCTGCCGCGGACCGTAGACCGTAAAGAAACGCAGTAGCGTGACCTTGAGGCCATACACGTGGTGGTACACGTGCGCCATCAATTCGTTCATACGCTTGGTCGCGGCATAGGGACTCACGGGCCGGTCGCACGTCATCGTCTCACGGAAGGGCGTTTCCTTGATGCCTCCATATACGGACGAGCTGGAGGCGAAGACCAGATGCGATACGGGAAAACGCCTGCACGCGTCGAGGATGTGTTGAGAACCGATAATGTTGACTCGGTGATAGAGGTTTGGGTCCTCGAGCGAAGGGCGCACACCCGCGCGGGCCGCCAGGTGCACGGCCACGTCGGGCCGTATAGCTTCAAAGACACGAAGCAGGGATTGTTCGTCCGTGATATCCAATTCGTGGAGTGAGAAACGCTCGTTCGCGAGCGCGCCCGCGAGATTCCGGCGCTTGATCGCGGGGTCGTAGAACGAATCGAAGTTATCCACGCCAACCACGCGATCGCCCCTTGCAAGCAGCGCGTCACACGTGTGGGAACCAATGAACCCGGCCGCGCCGGTCACGAGGATCTTCTTCACTGTTTGTCCTGCCCATTGTTGTTGGATGCGAACACGTTCACGTAACCGTCGGTTGTGGGAACAACCACATCGCTGAGACCGTCGCCTGTGACGTCCGCGATGATGGGTGCCCCCGAACCCGCGGATAGCGCCGCCTGCCACAGCACCTTGGGTGCATCGCCACCCGCGGCAACGGCACACAGCATTCCATGGCTGGTGCCGAAAACAAACTCCTGATTTCCGTCCCCGTCGATATCGCAAGTCGCCACGTCGGTGCCGGATGCTTCGAGGGGAAGTTCCCAGCGCACCGCGCCGTCCGCGACATCTATGCAGGCGAAGGAACCGTTCTGGCGGCTGAACCCCATCAGCCACGCGCCGTCAGCGGTGCGTGCGAATCCCTCTTCCGCGCAGCGCGCTTCCCCCGCGAGGGGCAGTTTGTACCATATTGGGGCGGCCTTGAGCGACATCGCACCTTGGAAATAGTGGCCCGAGACGAGGCACACGGTGGGTTCGCTTCCTGCCTTGTCCAGAATCGCGGGCAGTGTGTACAGCCCTTGGCTGGGTTGGTTGAAGATGACAGGAGGTTGCAGCGGCCCCAGCAGAGGCTCGCCATTGAGGCCATTCGCCACGCAGTAGTAGTCGGGGTTCGTGAAAACGAGGTCCTCGTTGCCGTCCCCATCAGAATCCCAGACGGATGCAAGATTCATGCTTGCGCCCCAGTATCGCTCGAGATTGGGAGTCTCGCCCTTATCCCAGATCATTTCGCCGGTACGGCCGTTGAGCGCGGCGCTGCGCACCATGGGCGTGCCTGCCCAGAAGTACAAATCGGGGGTGGATTGGCCTGTGAAACGCGCTGTGCGGACGTACGCGATGCGCGGCGCAGGCAGACCCGGCCGGCCTGCTTCAGGCAATTGCGCGCGCCACAGCGTGGCGTTCTCCTTGCCCGGGGTGATGGCTTCGATGCGTGGCATGTGGTCCGGGGCGACCTCGGTGAGCACCAGTTCGTTTGTGCCGTCGCCGTCCAGATCGGCAATCACGGGAAGCGAGTTGGAGGTGTACTCGCCAATAGCGGTCACTACGCCGCCCGCCACGGAGAGCAAGGTCACCTTGGGTTCCTGGTACATCACGATTTCGTTGCGCGCGTCGCCCACGAGGTTGGCCGCGAGCAGCCTCGGCATGGCCGGTCCCGCCACGGCGGGCACGGCGGAAAAATCGGGCCGGTCCGGTTTGGGCGGCTTGGTCCACGCCTCCAGTGAGAATGCCGCATCCGGCCCTCCCTTCAAGGCCCAACGCGCGCCATCCTTGTCAACACGCAAGGTGCCGAGCCGGTCGGCTTTGACGGCGGTTCCCGCCGGGTCTTCCCAGAGCAAAACGGGCGCGCCTTCGCGGAACGCGTACAAGCGGGCGCCGTCCAGCTTCGTCTGTGTCGGATCCGCCGATGCGTTGCCAAACAACTCCCACGTGCCATCACCGTTCACATCGGCCGTGGCGACACCGATGAAACCCGGAATCCGGTACTTCATCTCGCCGGTGACTGCGTCGTAGATCCGGGTGAGCCACGCGTTTTCATCTTCAGAGTTAAACATGGACACGATGATTTCGATACGCCCGTCGCCGTCGACATCGACATCCGGCGCCTCCGGCCATGTGCTCGCCACCTTGCCGGTCGTCACGCTTTCGGGCCAGCCGTAGCTCCACGCCTTTTCCAGCGTGCCGCCCTTGTTGAGCAGCACTTCGTGATGCTGCGCAAACGTGGCGATGCAGAGAAAATCTTCGCGGCCATCCTTGTCCAGGTCGGCGAACTTGACCAGGCCGTAACTGCGGACATTCGCGGGCGAGACGTCCCACTTCGCAAAATGTTTCAGTTGGCCCGTCACAGCGTCGAGAAACCACATGCGGCTGTGCGTCTCGACGGCCAGTTCCTGGACGCCGTCGCCATCGAGGTCAGTCCGCAGCAGGCTCGGGAAGCAGGTGTATTCACTGAAGTCGTAGCGCCATCGTTGTTCGGGAAGGCCGCCGTTGAAGGCGAAGAACGCCATGTACCCATTGGCCGTATCCGGGGGATAGGCGTGCATGATGACAATGAGCTGCTTGGAGGTTTCGCCGGGAAGGTAGTGGTCCGCATACAGATACCACGCGTACGACATGGGCTCGACATCGTAGCGCCAGAGCAGATGGCCATCGGCCAAGGACACTAGGGCAGCGGCCCCGTACGGCTCTGCAGGCCGGCCTGCTTTCAACAAGATTTCGTTGGAGCCATCGCCGTTGAGATCTTCGGTCGCGACGATCTCGCTGAAGTTCAGGCCGGCGGGATGCGATTCCCAGCGAAGCGCGCCAGACTGCTCAAAGCACAGCAAGCGTCCCGCCACGAGCGAAAGGCCCAAGTTGCTGCCATCCGGGAGCGTCACCGGCGTGACAGCGGGCTGGCTGCGTCCCAGATCGAAACGCGCAAGCAATGCCGGGGCAGTCTTCATGGCCCCCGGCATGGCTTGGATGCCGGTGAGCTGCGGATTCTGCCGTGGCTCCGGCCAGTCGCCCGTCGCGGCTTGAGCGGGAAACGCGGCAAGCACCACGGCAAGTAGCAGCGCAGGCAGCTTTGGCAAGACTAATTTGGGCATGGCACGCGTATTCCTTTTCCATTCAATAAGAGCTTTATCCTACGCGCAGCGTGAATGCGATGACAATGCGCCACGCTTGCACTCATCACAACTTAGAGGCTACGCTTCGCACACGGTTCAGCGAGGGAATCATGAAACGGTACAAATGGCTCATCGCGATTGGCGTCTTGGCAGCCTTTGGACTCCTGATGTTGTCGGTCAACGCGCGGATCGCGCGGTCGGCCACCAACACCAACAGCCAGTTCTCCCGCGGAGACAGCGTCAACGCCGACTCAACAAAGTCAGTTGATCTCAACCGTGTGTTTCTTCACGTGGAGAACCGCGTGGGGTTGGGGAGCGCCCTGGCCTGGGAACTGAAGGATCAACTGAAGGAAACCGGCAAGTTCACGGTCGTGCTGCTGAATAATGAGCCGGGCCCGGAGGACTTTCCCTTGCTCCGAGTCGGCATCACGGAGAAGGAGGGCTTCTGGACCCCCTTTTACGCGAAAACCCGTGTGAAAGTCCTGGCCCGTTACTCCTCCCGTACAAGCGAGATTTCGTTGGACACCAATATGCCGTTCAGCTTCGACGGCAGTAAAGACGAAGGCAAATTGCCCATCGAAGTTCGTGGGGAGGTTGAGGTGGACGATTCAACGACCGGTCTCGTTACCTTGACAGCCTATCGGGGCATGTTGGCCAAGCACGTGGCAGAGGCCATAGCCGGTTACCTGCGCAGAGGCATCGACGATGTCGAGAAGAAAGCCGCGGAAAAGGAAGACTCCCCATGAGCAAAACTATCGCCATTATTGGCGCATCCACGGACCGCAAGAAGTACGGCAACAAGGCGGTGCGCGCCTTTCGGGACGGCGGCTGGACCGTCTATCCCGTGAATGCAAAGGCCACCGAGGTCGAAGGCCTTCCGGCGCTCGCGTCCATCGCGGACGTGCCCGAGCCCATCGATCGCGTCTCGATGTACGTGCCGCCGGCGGTGGGCAAGACGATTCTGGACGCCATCGCCGCGAAGAAGCCCGGCGAGCTGTTCTTCAACCCCGGCTCGGACGACGACGAGGTGGTCGCCCTCGCGAAGTCCAAGGGGCTCAATGTGATCCGCGCATGCAGCATTGTGAACATCGGCCTGCGCCCCGAAATGTACCCCGACGAATAAGCCGAAAACCGGACCGATCGGTCTGACCCGTCCCATCCGTCCGATTCCTGCATTCCCAAAGGAGCCCCCTCATGGTTGGCGTGGACAAACTGCTTCACTTCTTCCTCAGCTTTGGCCTCACCCTTGCGAGTAACCCCTTGGTGGCGGCTACCTTGGGTGTGGGCAAGGAGGTCTACGACTCCATCTCGGGGGGCGTGGCCAGCGCGGGTGACCTAATAGCGGACGGTTTGGGAATTATCTTCGGCATGTGGATCTCGCCTTTCTTTTAGCCACGCACCGTGGTACGATGAGGGCGAGTTGCAAGGCTCAGAACCGCCCATTCTGGCGCCGTTCACGCGCTGCAGTGGCGGGAATGCCATGCTCCAGTATGGCGTTTAGTTCAGTCGAAGGTGAGCAGTGCCCGGGGAACCCCTGTATCCGGGAAACAAAGGAGGAGCGGTGATAATGAAATCAAAACTTACTCGTTATTGGGAGCCTTTGGGTTACGTGGCCGTTGCGCTGGTCGCGGTGGGTAGTCTGGTGGCGGTGGCCGGAGATGGCCTTTGCCCCCTGAAGACCGCCAGCGCGGATGCGGGCGCGGCCTGTGATGCGAAGGCCGCCAAGGCCGGATGCGAAGGCGGAGTGTGTCCGTCCTCCCTGGCCAAGGCTGAGAAGGCCAGCGGCTGCTGCGCGAAGGATGCCAAGACCGCCAAGGCCGAAGGCGCCGCCTGCGCAACGGACGCTAAGACTGCCAAGGCAGAAGGCGGCTGCGCGACCAAGGCGGGTCATGCCGTGGCCGAGGGCGGCGTTTGCCCCCTGACCGGCAAGAAGCTGGCGGAAGGCGCCGCCTGTGAGAAGGGCGCCTGCCCGGATAAGAATATCGTGGGCGCCGCCATCCAGGATGGTTCGTTCTCGACCTTCATCCTGGCTGCACGCGCTGCTGGCATGATGGACAAGCTGAACTGCCCGGAACCGAAGACAGTCCTGGCCCCGACCAACGAAGCCTTCCAGAAGCTCCCCACGGAACAGTGGGCGGCCCTCCTGCAGGATGACGAAGCCCTGCGCGCGGTTCTGAGCCGCCACATCATCGCGGGCGCCATTCCGGCGGCCGAGATGAAGACGGCCAAGGCCGAGAGCGGCGCCGAACTCTGCGCCAAGCACTGCAACGTCAGCGGCAAAACAACGATCGGCACTGCGAGCGTCGTGAAGGCCGACATCGTGGCAAGCAACGGCCTCATCCACGGCATCGACAACGTGCTGCTTCCGGAAGCCCCGGCGGACGTTGCCGCCGCTCCTGCTCCGGCGGAAGCGGAATCGGTACAGGTTGCTTCTGCTGAGTAAGTAGACTGATCTTCCCCCTCTGGGGGATTGACTGAAACGACCCGTGGCCCGCCGGGGAGAGTATCCCC
>JADLCA010000714.1 GCA_020847495.1 Candidatus Hydrogenedentota bacterium
AGCTGCACAGCAAGACCCTGCCCATCTGAAGTGGACGATGCTGGGGTCTGCTGGAAAGGCCTGACGTTGAGTTGCACATAAGCTAATGTGAAGAAAAGAACTTACCGCGAATACCCTGGCTTGTTTGGGGCTACGTTTTTCCGCATGCTGAGCCCTGCGGAGTTAGGGAGTCAGAGGGTTGATGAACGTGGCGTGTTTGTTGTGCGCAGTCGCGCATGCAAACGAGAAGGTCCCGGGAAGACTGATGCCGAAAAGAAAGTGGGTGTGCGCACGCGACAAACGCGAGCGCACACCCGAACAGGACTCAAGAGAGATCTCGGACGCCTGCTTAGTAACCCGTCACCGCATCGATCTTGCTCACGGGGTGGTCACCGGGATACTTCTGGAATGACGCGTGGCCGTCCATGTAGAGGACGTTGCATCCGCCAGGAATGTGCGCAAAACCGCGCTTGCTCGTCCCGTCGACACCGATCCGGTCCCACATGACCGAGATCGTGCTTTGGGCCATGGCGCTTCCCGCAGGGTTGTTTATGTCCGTTACCATAAAACGCTCGGCGCCTTCCTTCAGTCGGAAAATTGTCGTCCCACCGGAATTGCCCTTTGCCACAGGAATCGGCGCGCCAGCAGCCGTGTACACAGGGCCAAGGGTGCCGGTGAAGTAGGCCTGTAAAGCGCCAATCAACGTGGCGGACATCGAAATGTCATTATCCGCTGCGGTGCCCACCTGGGCGGGAGTCACGCCAGTCACGCCGGAATATGCGGGAGTGCCCCACGCACCCCAAACAAGACGGCCCGTGGCATACACGTCTTCGTCTTCCGCAACCCAGCCGAAGTAGATGTACGCCCGATCGTCAAACCGAGTCTCGTTAAGGTATTCCCCACCGCTCGCTGGAGCCGTCTTAGGCCCGGTGGCAGTCGTGCCGCTGCACCAACGGCCGCCCGGACACTCGATGAAATCTTCCGCCACGTTGTCCGGCTGCGAAGGACAGAAATAAATGTTCATGTCGGTCAGGTACTCAGGATAGATCTGAGGCCCCGACGGCGACGAGAACACCTCCCCGTCGTTCGGGTCCGGGACCTTCTCGTTCCCGGTGCCATTCTTGGGGAACTTGTTGCCCGCCGATTCATTGGCATACATCTTGAACACCAAGCCCCACTGCTTCAGGTTGTTCTGGCAGCTGGCCCTGCGTGCAGCCTCACGCGCACGGGCAAGCGCCGGCAGGAGTATTGCCGCCAGTATCCCGATGATGGCAATGACTACGAGCAATTCAATTAGTGTAAACCCTCGCTTCCTCATCCTCGATCTCCCTCTTGAATCCATGAAGTGCCGCCTAAACACAACACAACCACGGCCGCATGTCCGCGATTGGCTAGGCCAACCTGAAAGGAATGCTCCCTACCCACCCCCGAATGTTTGAAGCGATAATGATGTTGCCCTGCGCCCACGACTGAAGCCTGGCAGCCGTATTGACATCGTTATCACTTTTAACCTACCATGGAAATATCGTTTTTGTCAATGCGCGAAAGTCGCATTCAAAGCAGCCGCTTGGCGGTCGTCCATCTTCCCATGCGGCAGCTTACTGACAACGTTGCCCGTGGTGCCCATTTGGTCTTTGCTCTGCGGCTGATCATGCGTTTACTCTGAAGTCCATTGCGTTCTGATGGCCTTTTCCCGGAAGATGCGGAAGTGCAGCGGAAGGAAGGGTGGCACGAGTATGGCACAGTCAGATCCCAAGCGTCGGCCCCACCTGATGTGGACCATGGAGGAAATCGCCCGCGAGGTCGGCGTCTCCACCAAGACAGTCAGCCGCGTCGTCAACGGCGAAGCCGGGGTCCGGGACACGACCCGCATGCGCGTCAACCGCTTTATCGAGGAAGTGGGCTACCACCCCCACATCGGGGCCCGCAGCATGCGTAGTCAAACGCGCGACTGTATTGGGGTGACGATCCCCGCTCCCATCAGCGATGTGCCCGTGCATCTCGGTTTTTTCCTGCGCATTTTTTCACATTTGTACCGGATATTTGGGTCGCGTGGCAGGTTTGTCTGCTTCGACCTCAACCCATTTCACGTTTCATCGGGTATGGACTACTCGCGGGGCCTGTTCGAGGGCCGCTATGCTGGGTGCGTGCTCTGCGGGCCCCTGAGCCCCACGGACACCACGATCTTCCGCATTCACGAATCCGGCTTCCCTTATCTCGCGTTGGGAAGACTGGATAGATTGCCGGAATGCAGCTGTGCCACGGTGGATTACGAAGTAGCCATGCAAATCTCGGTCAACTGCCTCGTGGAACGCGGCCACAAACGCATCGGCGTCCTAAAAGGCTTCCACGGATACCAACCGGGGGTGGAACGCAGGCGCGGATTCCTGAAGGCCATGCAACTGGCCGGACTTGAAGAGGACGAGCACCTGCTGCAGAACGTCACCTTCGGCGCCCAGAACCTGATCTCCGCCACGCACCGGCTGCTGATCGATCCAACCGTCACGGCCCTCATCGATGCCTCTGGGGCCGAGGACGCCGCCAGCGTGCGGGAAGGGTGCCGGCGCGCGGGACGTGTGCCCGGGCGAGATGTGGACATCGTCGCATGGACGTATTCCGACAACGCGGTCATCATGTCTGAGGCATGCGGACATGTCTGGCTTCCCGTTTGGGAGTCCGCCGCCGATGGTCTCGAACAACTCGCTCTGTGGTTCGACGGGGAGAAGTGCGGTCCGATTCAGGTCGTGTACCCGCCCACGTTGAACCGGATCGTGGGACAAGTAGAGCTTCCGCCGCCGCGCCGCCTGTTCGACGTACTCGAGTGATCCTTGTGCTTCAGTGCAGCAGCCGCTCATGTGTCATACGATGCACGAACGCTGTCATTCCTCCCGCACCTTGTGTTAGACTACCCCAAGTTTCTGGACAGTCCGCTTATCTCATCACGCCGCGTAGTCATGCCGCAACGTGATGGGATATGCTCTCGCAAAGGCCCTTAGGCTCACTCGAGAGGATTTCTCACACGCACGCCGTGTAAGCACGGAGGACGTGCCAGAGTCTCGGAAATTGCTGATTCAACTGGGATTGAAAGAACAGTGGCTTGTTCGTGTGAGAAAGCCGGGATAGGAACTCCTGCAATGACATTCACACATCTCCGTTTGGAACGCATGGACCGTCACTGCATCATCACGCTGAACCGGCCCAAGGCCAACGCCTTGTCTCCTGACTTGATTCAGGAGTTGAACGCGGCCTTCGATTCGGTGGAGGGCGACGAAGGAATCCGGTCGATCATCCTCACTGGAGGTTCGGGCAAGTTCTTCTGTGGAGGCGCCGACATTCCATCCATTCGCGAGGCTCTGGAAGCCCGCTACGCCGAGAACTCTCCCCTTGAGACGGGCGCAAGCCTGATGGACCGTATCGAGCGCTGCCCCAAACCGGTAATCGCCGCCGTCAACGGGTTTGCGCTGGGCGGCGGATGCGAACTGGCCATGGCCTGCCACATCCGGATTGCATCGGATGAGGCGATGTTCGGCCAGCCCGAAATCAACCTGGGCATCGTGCCTGGCTGGGGCGGGTGCCACCGTCTGCCGAGACTCATTGGCGAGTCGCGCGCGCTGGACTGGCTCTTGACGGGCCGTATGGTAGGGGCCAAGGAGGCCCTCGAGGCGGGTCTTGTATCAAAAGTGGTTACTGCGGAAGAACTCATGACCACCGCGGCCGAGATCGCCGCCCTCCTGAGCGAGAAGGCGCCGATTGCGCTTCGTTCAATAATTCGGGCTGTACACGATAGGGCTGTGCGCCCTGAAACGGGCAAATCACTCGAAGCCGAGGCCGTCGCGGAGACTACGGCAAGCCTCGATGCGCGCGAGGGGATGACCGCGTTTCTGGAAAAGCGTCCTGCCCACTTCCTGGGAAAGTAATCCTGTGTCGCGTATCGTACTCCTTGCTGTTGTCTGCCTGTCCGCAATCCCAATAGCCCATGCCTTCGAGGCGGGGGCGGCCAAAGTCGAAATTACCCCGCCGTTGGAGACCCCCCTCAACGGGTACTACGACCGCCTGGGCCGCGGGGCTATGGCGGTGCATGACCCGCTGTGGGTCCGCTGCGTGTACATCAGCGACGGTGAGGCATCCGCCTTTCTGCTGAATGCGGACCTTTGCATCATCAATGAGGAACTGCGCGATCGCGTCCTGGAACTGGCCCCCCAGGGTGTGCCGCCCGACAGCATCTACCTCACCGCGACGCACACCCACAGCGCGCAAGGCGCCATGTGCAAGGGTTTGCTATTCCGCTCCGTGAGCGGCCGCTTCATGCCGGAGGTCCTCGAAACAACGGCGCAGCGATTTGCCGAATGCATGAACCAGGCCTATGCGGCCCGCAAACGCGCGACCATAGGATTCGGTACTTCAACTCTGGAGGACTTCACGGAGAACCGCCAGGTTCCCGACGGTCCCGTTGACCCGCAGCTCGGCGTCATCCGCGTGGAAGATTCCGACGGCAACGCGATTGCCATCGTCGCCAACATCGCGGCACACCCGACGACCGTTGGCGGCGCAGACATGATGTCCATCTCCGCCGACTATCCCGGCATCTATTACAATGAGCTGGAGTCGCAGGCGAGTCCCGGCTGTGTGGCCATGTTCATGAACGGAGCAGAAGGCAACCAGCGCCCCGCCAATCCGGCAGGACTCAAGGGTTGGGCTTTTACGGAACATGTGGGCAAGGCACTGGCCCAGAAGACACTCGAAGTAGCTGCCAAGATCAAGTGCGTGGAAGCCAAACTGCATGTCGCCTCAATTGAGGCGGAGCTCCCGCCTTCCATCGCGTCTTCCCTCTTGCCCGAAAAGGCACTGCTGAAGACGCTGGAGATCGAGGGGCTGTTGCTGACCTTCTTCCCGGGGGAACCCTGCGTGGAAATCGGACTGGAACTGCGCCGCCAAGCCAAGGCACGGGGCTATGCGGACCAGTTCACCGTAGGACTCGCCAACGGGTACCTCCTGTACTTTGCACCGCGTGAACTCTACGGCAACGCCTCCTACGAGTGCGCCATGAGCCAGTATGGCCCGGGGATCGGGCAATGGTTCCACACGGAATTCGGCAAGCTGATGACCCGGGGCGAGCCGTCTTCTCCGGCGCCCGAAGTGGGCCCCCCTGCCGTCGAGTCAACGGGGCCTGCCACGCGTATCCGCTTAGCGGGTTCGGGATACGAAATGGGGATGCAGCGAGGAGCCGCTTACCGGGATGCGCTGCAACAGGCCTATCGCGACAATGTGGTGGCGCCGTGCGACTCAAAAGAGTGGATCCCCAACACGGGTCTCTGGCCGTGGGCACCATCCTTCGTGAATCAAACTCCCTTGGCTCTTCCGCGCCTCGCCATTGGCGTGAGGCCCATGCTCGCCACTCTTGCGCCGGAACTCATGGATGAAATCGCAGGGGTCGCGGACGGTGCAGGCCTTCCCTTCGACGCGGTGTGGCTGACCCAGTGCGCACCAGTCCTCGCCGCGCGGTCAAACAAGGGCGACCTGTATCGCTCGCCATTCTGCACCATGTTCGCGCTCACGGGCGATCGCGCGGGGGCCGATGATTGCCTCGTGGGCAGGAACTTTGACTGGGTCCACTCCGAACAACCGGTCATTGTCGATGCGCGCCCCAAGGGCCAAAGGCATTTCGTGACGATCGGTTTCGCTTGGACCGTGGGCGCCTTCAGCGGGATGAATGACGCGGGCGTGGTGGTGTGCGTTGAACGGGTGGAAGGGCAGGGCGAACCCAGTCTGGACACTCCTCCCGTCGACCTACTCCTGCGCGATATCCTCCAGAATGCGGCGGATGTCCCATCCGCTCTGGAGAGGCTGCTGGCCGCGCCGCCTTCGCGCGGCTATCACGTGCTTCTTGCAGGCCCCGTGGGAAGCGAGGCGCGGATAGTGGAATTCAGCGCAAAGCCTGTTGTTCGAGAGCCAGAGGATGGACTCCTGCTGGG
>JADLCA010000715.1 GCA_020847495.1 Candidatus Hydrogenedentota bacterium
AATCCATTTGGCCGCCGCAACGTCAGACCCGCGCCGTTCTTCCTGAACGTCATCCATTGGGCGCGCCAAGTCCGGCCTGTGAAAGGTCGCCGGTTTGACATGCCGCCTGAAACTTGAGACGATCCGCCGATGTCATGCAGCGGATTTGTCCTGGATTCTCCTGCAGGACAGGAAAGGTAAGACTCATGTTCAAGCAATCCATTCTCCTTGCGCTCGTGTTGCTCGCCGCGCTTGCCGCGGGCGTGGTGCAAGCCGTGGAGGAAGTCGAGAAGGACTCCCTGCGGATCACGCGGGACATCCCGTACTCCAGCGCCCCGCTTGAGAAGCCGCGCCTCAATCAACTGGACATCTACAGGCCGCTGAATGGTAGCAACCTGCCGGTTCTTGTCTTCATCCACGGCGGATCCTGGCGTTATGGCGACAAGCGCTTTGTGAGTGAAAAACCGGCGTATTTCACGGCACAGGGCTTTGTGTTCGTGAGTGTGAACTACCAACTTGCCCCCGAGGTGAGCCATCCGGTCTACGTGCAGGACGTGGCGAAGGCCATAGCGTGGCTCCAAGGCCATGTCGCCGAGTATGGTGGGGATCCCAAGCGCATGGTGGTCATGGGCCATTCATCGGGCGCGCACCTGTCGGCCTTGGTGGCCACGGACGACCGCTACTTGAAGGAGGCCGGCAGCGGCCTGGACGCGCTTCGCGGCGTTATCGTGCTGGATGGCGGCGGCTACGACATCCCCCGAATGGCCAACAGCGGCGAGCCCTTCGCGAAAAGCCGCTACGACAAAGCCTTCACGGAAGACACCGCAGTGTGGAAGGATGCATCCCCGATCACGTATGTCGCGCCGGATAAGGGCATCCCCCCGTTCCTGCTGGTGCATGCGGGGAAGCGGCAGGCATCGGCGGACCAAGCGAAGGAGTTTGCCGCGGCGCTGCAGGGTGCTGGCGTGCGCGCCGAGATCTTCCACGAGCCAGGCAAGAATCATCTCACCATCAACAGTTCCATCGGCAAGAACGGTGACGCGACCACGGAAGCGATCCTTTCGTTTATCAAGTCTGTTGCGTCCCCAAGCCAATAGCCAAACGAGGAAATCACCCACATGCTGAGTGGAGAAGAAATCGATCGGTACCACGAGCAAGGCTTCCTGGCGTTTGAGCGCCTCATCCACGGCGAGACGCTCGCCCACTATCTCGGCGTTCTGCGCGAGGCCGTCGAGCGCAGCCGCACCTTGAAGCCCGACCGCCATTGGACCTTCGAACTGGACGCGGATGGGCAGGTCCGTCCCGAGCACATGTTGCACAAGATCCAGGGGGTCTGCGTGGCCGTGCCGGAAATCCTGAATCTGGCGCGCGAAGCCGTGATCGTGGATCGGGTCCAACCATTGCTCGGACCCGAGATCGATGTGTTTGGCACGAAGTTCTTCCCCATGCTGCCGGGTGGCGGCACCTCGACCAAGTGGCACCAGGACAATTTCTACTTCGACACCTGGGCCGAAGATATCGTGACGTGCGGCATCTACCTCGAGGACACCGATCGCGAGAACGGGTGCCTGAAGGTCATCCCCGGCAGCCACCGGGAGGGCCAGCACGAGCACGTACGCGACATCGGCAGCTACGGTAGTTGGGTCGAGGTGGATGAGTCGCGGGCGGTTCATCTGGAAATTCCGGGGGGGACGGTAATCCTGTTTTCCGCGAACTTGTTGCACGGAGCGAATCCAAACCGTTCCGCGCGTAGTCGATATAGCACGGCGTGGCATTATGTGCCCGGCCTGATGGAACTGGCCCAGTTCCGGCGAGGGGAATATGAAGACCGCCACCTGGTGCGCGCGGCCCCCTCGGCCGCCGAGGCGTGACCCAGGTGAATGGCCGGGGCCGCCGCTCGTCTGATATGACAATTCTCGTTTCCGAACGAAGGAGTACGTTATGCGCAAGGTGTTGACCTGCACGCTTTTAGTCCTGCTCGCACTGTCCCTTGGCGCGGCCCGTGCCGGGGAGCCGACCCTCGAATCCGTCGAGATCGCCATCGACGAGGCTTGGCAGAAGGTCAACACGTTCACCGCCAACATGACCATGGACATGACCGTCCCCTTGGGCCCGATGAGCGTCAAGTCGAACGCTACGGGCCAGGTCGAGTTCATGCGGGTCGGGGACGGCCAGCGGTTTCGCATGGAAATCGTGAATAAACTCGGCGGCAACATGCCCATCCCCGGCGGCGCCATGGAACAGAAGGTGCTCAGCGTGTACAACGGCGAACTCATCTACAGCGAGATGGAAACGCTGGGCATGAAGAAGTACTCGAAGGCCAAGCCTAAAGAGGGCGGTTCGAACGACCCGATGGGCGGGAAGGGCGTCGTCGAATCCCTTCGCAAGAAGGGTGAAGTGAAGCTACTGCCCGATGAGGAACTCAACGGGGCAAGCGCCTCTGTGCTGGAGGTCATCCCGAACGAGCAAATGAAGAAGGAAGGTCCCATCAAGCCGAGCAAAGCCAAATTCTACATTGCCAAGGATTCAGGCATTAAACTGAAGACCGACATGTTCGACGCCGCGGGCGCCACGCTCATGACGATGAGCTACGTGGACGTAAAGGTCAATCCGGAACTCGATCCCAAGCGCTTCGAGTACACCCCGCCGCCCGGCGTGGAAGTGATCGACATGGGCGACGGCATGCAGAAACGGCCCATGTTCTGAGGGGAATCGGACGGATTGGACCGATCCGACCGATCGGTCTGAGAAGCCCGGCCCCAGGGGCCGGTCCCATAACTCCTATAGTTCCCATATTTCCCATCCTGCGCGCCGCTACGCTTTCAGCACCAATATGCCATTGGCCGAAACCGTAACCACCGGCCCCACGGTCTGTCCGGTCAGCAGATCGGGGAACGTCCCGGGGAGCGGGAGCGTCTGCCGTTGGCCGGAGTGGTTGATCACAAACACGAAACGCCCATCCTTGCCCCTTCGTTGCGTGATTTCAACCCCATCGGGAATTCCCTTGATCCGGTACTCCGGCATCAGGCCGCCGACGAAGCGTTCCAGCATGTCCTGCGGAAGGTACGCACCCAGGTAATACACATGCCCTTTGCCGATGATGCGCTGGGTGATGGCCGCCTTGCCCTTCAGGCGGCCTTCGGCGTACTCGGCCACGGGCTGGGCCGTGGTGCATTCGAGCGATTCCAGCCACCTGCCCACCTTGCATTGCTGCGCGATCAACGCGCCGCGCGAGAAATTCAGCGTGACCTCCCCGCCTTCCGGATACGCGAGTATCTCGTCCACGCGCGCCCCGGCCAGATCCTGAAGTGCGCCGGGCGGCCCCGCGCCGGGACGCGCCCCGCCGGCCGTGCGAGAGCCTGATTGCGGGGTGAAGACAAGCGTGCCGCCCTCTTTCACATAGGCTTCCAATTGCGCTGCAAGCGCCTCATCCGCGATCGCCAGGCACGGCGCGATCGCGGCCGCGTAACCGCTCAACGGCGCGTTGGGGGAGACGATATCGCAGACATGCCCCGTCCGTTTTACCGCGCGATACAGCGACACGCAATGCGCGTCGTAGTCAAACCCCGCGGCGCCGGGCTGACGCTCCATGGTCCAGCCGATTTCGTAGGAGCGCAGCAGCGCGACCTTCGCGTCGACGCGCGTATCGAGCATCTGTCCGCCCGCATTGGCGAATTCCTCGCCGGTCCGGGCCAGCTCCTTGTAGCGGCGCCGGGGGGCGCCGTCCCAGTCAAGCACACCGTGCAGGAGCTGTTCCGCCCCTTGGCGCGCGGTGCGCCACGGATGGAAGCACACGCCGTCCGCGCCGTTGGCCACGGTCTGCCACGCCCAGCGCCGCAGGTCGCCGGGCGCGGGCGCCTCGCCCAGCACACCGGCCGTAGCGGAGGGGCCCGCCGGCTGCGCGGCCGTCCAGAACATGCCTTTGAAAGACCGCGTCAGTTCAAGGTGATACGACGTGCGCACCGCGTCTTCGGGCAGGGCGGGAGCATTGTCCCAGGAAAGGAAGTCCACGAGTTCGGCGTGCGCCGCGTAGTCGAGTTCACCGGAGCACGTGCGCGCTGCGAGCGTGATGAAGTGTTCCGCGCAATGATGCCGTATGAGGCCGCGCTGGCGCTTGCAGAATGCGAGATGCGTGCCGGACGAGAAGCGCGCGAAATCCAGCCAATGCCCGGGATTGGGTCCGTCCGGCGTGGCGCGCGGCAGGGGGATGTCGCTCCAGTTGCGGAAGGTGAATCCCCAGAATGCCGAGCCCCAGGCCTCGTTGAGATGCTCGATGGTCTCGTACTTCGCGAGGAGCCACTGGCGAAAGGCCTTCTCGCAGTGTTCGCAATAGCAACGGACCGTGCCGTGGCACCCCGGCGAGCTGTGAAGCTGCCAACCGAGCACCCCCGGCACGTTCGCGTAATGCCGCGCAAGCTCCTGCACGATCGCGTCGCACAAGAGGAGGTATTCGGGCGCGTTCATGCAGCAATGATGGCGCGCACCCGGGTTGCTGCGGAGGCCATGCGCGTCTACGTGCAGCACGTGCGGATGTTTGGCGAACACCCACATCGGCGGGACCGCCGTAGGCGTGGCGAGCACCGTATCGATGCCCTCCTTGTGAAACGCCTCGACGGCGCGGTCCATCCACTCGAACCTGAAGCGGCCCTGCTCCGGCTCGAAGGTGCACCACGCGAATTCGCCCATGCGGACCACGTTTACCCGCGCCTTCACCATGAGCTTGATATGTTCCGCCGTCTCCTCGGGAGTCCACTGCTCCGGACAGTACGTCGCGCCAAACCGCAGCATGGGCCTTCACCTCCTTGCCAGTGGCCCAAAGGATACCACAGCGCCCCGCTGCACGGGTTCTCAGTTGACTTGAGCCAAGGAGAGAATACGGGACGGTAATGGCAGATGAACAGGATGGAAATCCGGTTGGCAGACGTCTGCGCCCCCCACGCGGAATCTCTCGCACTTTTGTGTAACCTGTCACATTGTACCCCTTCCGCCCCGGGTGCCCCGTGAACCAGGACGTCGCCTGGACAAGGAGACTTGTTCGGAACTGACTATTCCTATTGACAACTTTTCGGATCAGTGTTAGGGTTTGGTAGGGAGAACTGGGGTTCGGCCTTGGTGCGGCATGGATCCGGGCGAGGGTTCGACGGACACTCACTGCTGGCAAGCGCAGTGCGGATACGCTTGTACACGCGAACCTGTCTTGATCTAATGCCTCATTCAGTCCCTGCTGGGATTTTAAGTGCGCGCCCCGAGTTAAGACCATGTGCCCCAAGAGTAAGAAAGGAGGTGGTGAAGGCGTCATCAGACATGACTTGCTCACCGCTCGGAAAAGGCAGTTGTGTATGTTGGCTGGTAGTAAGGTAAAGAGAAGGGAGAGTTGCACAGTATGAAAGTGAGAAGATTCGGCTTTACACTGATCGAACTCCTGGTAGTAATCGCTATCATCGGCATTCTCGCCGCAATCCTCCTCCCCGCGCTGGCGCGTGCCCGCGAGGCCGCGCGTCGCGCATCCTGTCAGAATAACCTCAAGCAGCATGGTATCGTGTTCAAGATGTTCGCAAACGAGAGCCCGGGCGAAGTGTTTCCGCGCCGCGGCACCCGGTTCTGGAACACGTTCAACCTGGCTGCGGTCGGATACGGCGCGAGCCTGGAACGCGCCTATGAGCTGGAAGAGCTGTATCCCGAATACGTGACGGATCTGCACATCCAGTTCTGCCCGTCCGACCAAGACTTCGCGCTGTCCCAGTTGCCGAACTTCGAGTGGAATACCTCGGGGATGAAGCTCCTCCGCACGGTTGGACCCGGCTGGGACACGTCGAATGATCAGTACGTGAAGGACAAGGTGTCCCCTGCGGGAGGCGGTAGCCAGTACTGCGACCCGGCTCTATTCAACCAGGCGCTGAACTGCTACTACCACGGTGGATACTGGTCCTACAACTACTGGGGCTATCTGATTGAAGGCAAGTGGTTCCAGACTCCGAACGACGTGTTTCTGTTCTTCGCGAGCAGTTCGACCGCACCCCAGGCCTTGGACTGCCGGAGTGCGACATGCCCGCAGGGCCGAGGCTGGTATCAGAACCGTGAGCAAGACGCGACGATAGCGCTGTCCACGGGGACCGTGGTCGCCAAGCGCTTGCGCGAGGGCATCGAGCGGTTCAACATCACCGACATCAACAACCCGGCAGGTTCCGCAGCCGCGCAGTCGAACGTGGCCATCATGTGGGACAACTCGTACAGCAGCCAGGGAGCGGTCGGCGCTGGCGCCGGCGGTAATACCTGGAACCACCTCCCGGGCGGTGCCAACGTCCTGTACATGGATGGGCACGTTGAATTCGCCAAGTATCCTCAGGAGTCCGGAAGCAAGAACTTCATGATGACCCCGGAAGCGCACACGGACGGCTACATCTTCGCGCCGTAATCCGAGATGGCTTTGTGGTCCTTGAAGCGCAGAAGCGGGGTAAGGGCACATGATGAGCTTGGGGAGAGTCGACCAGACTCTCCCCAAGACTCCGTTGTTATCGGTGGCGGGAAGAGATTCGTGATTGTATCTTCCCGCCCCCTCTGAAAAGCACACTCAGGGCGGAGAGCGCTCCGTACCCGGACAACGCGTGACCCCTGGCTCGCAAATGGCTGTTGGTAATGTGGCTTGCAGGAAAGGGTTGTAGAATGATGGCTCGCATAGGTTTATCGATCGTCCTGATCTTGGTTGCGTTCAGCTGTGGAAACAAACCGCTTCCCGAAGCCGAAAACGCCAACTCGGGCGACCCCGAATCCGTCTTGGCCGAGGCAATCACAAAAGGGGACGTGCAGACAGTCCAATCCGTTCTGGATTCGAATCCGGATGCTCTCTATTCCGTGGATATGATGGGGCAGACTCCCTTGCATTATGCGGCACGCTCGAATAGCCCGGAAATCGTCGAGCTGCTCCTCGACAGAGGCGCAGACCCGACCATCATGAATGATGAGGGGGTGACACCCGCGGATACTGCGCGAACAGCCGGCGCTTCTCAGGAGATCATCGACTTGCTCCAGGGCCAGCAGTAGGTCACCTCGAACCCTCTCCATTATCTGTCCCTCTGGCAGCCAACGGCGGTCAGGGGGCAGTCCATTTTTGTATGCGAGGGGTATCGCAGCCCCGTTTCCCGCGCGTGGTATACTGGGCGGCACAAGGCAAGCCATTGGTTCCGCCGGGACCACAAAGACGGAGGGGTTGTCCGTGTTTGAGATCCGCAAGGCCGAGCACTCCGATGTGGAGCGCGTCCGCGACATCTTCATCAGCGTCTATGGCCACGACTACCCGTATCCTGGTTTCTACGACACGGAATGGCTGAAGAAGCTCGTCTACGATGACGCGGTATTGTTCTACGTGGGTGAACTGGACGGCGAAGTCGTCCTGACGTGTTCGATGAATCTCTCCGTCGGCGCGATGGACGACATGATCGGCGAGGCGGGGCGTCTGGTCGCGCTGCCCGATGAGCGGGTCCGCGGCAAAGGGTATGCGCTGCAGATCCTGGACAAGCTGGAAGACCTCACCGCCGACAAGGCGCAGGTGGTCTTCGCGGAGGCGCGCACGCCCCACCGCGGAAGCCAGCGCATCATCGAGGATCTCCATTGGACTGCCGCAGGCTTCGAGCCGATGAAGTACCACCTGTCCGGCGTGCGCGAAAGCGTGGTGTTCTACGTCAAACTCCAGGGTCTCACACGCGAACTGCGGCGCAACAACCCCCACATTATCCCGGAGATCGCGCCGCTCGCGCAGACTGTCCTCGCCAACCTCGGGTTCCCGGTGGACACTGTGGTGACCGTCGAGGAGGAGGGCTATCCCCTCTGCGCGACATTCAACATCGATCGGCTGGACCAGAGCGGCATTTCGTCGATCCTGCGCATTGAGCGCGGGCGCGTCCGCGACAAGGAGATCTTCGGCGGCTCCTTCTCGTTGTCACACGGCATCTTTCAAATCTCGAACCCGGAAACGCGCTACCTGATCGCGCGCGACGGGGGCGTGGTGCTCGGTGCCATCGGTTTCGTACACGACCCGATCGATTCCAAGGTGCGCGTGATCGAGCTGATCGAGTTCAGCGACGAGGTGAAGGGATTCCTGCTGTCTGCCGTGGACCGCATCGCACGCGAGGAACTGCACGCGGTCTACCAGGAGATCGACGTCTCCGCGTACTCGCCCAAGATTCAGCGCACGCTCGAACGGCTGGGTTTCATCCCCGCGGCGTATTGCCCATCGATGGTGTTCGGCCAGGTCGAGCGGCTCGACATCGTGCGCATGGTCAAGCTCTCGTGCCCCTACGATCCAGGGCCCATGAAGCTCTTGCCGCCCGGCGCGCGCATGTGCGAGCTGGTCGAGCGCAGCATGGAAGAGAAGATGGTCGGCCCGGAAATCACGGATGGCATCCGCAACACGGAACTGTTCCACGAACTTCCTGACGGCGACGCGCAACTCCTCGCCAAGGCGTGCCGCATCCGCTCGTGCCACGCGGGCGCAGCTTTGACCGTGCAGGGCGGCGAGGCGGACCACGTCTTCATCCTGCTTGACGGTACCGCGAAGGTGATCCGCAACGGCAAGACGATTAACACGCTCGAACGTGGCGATGTCTGCGGCGAGATGGCGCTTCTCGAGGAATCGAACCGTGTCGCCGATGTGGTCCTCGAGGGCGATTGCCGCGTCATCGAAATTGATATCGAAGCGCTCGACCGGCTCATGGACAGCCGCCCCGCATTGGGCTATCACGTAACCCGGAACCTCGCCCGCAGCCTGAGCAAAAAGCTCCGCCGAACCACCTGAGGCGGCATGGGCAGGATGCCCGTAGTGCGCTGGACCATGGCCCAGCGGAAAATTGGAACGTCCACCGGTCTTTCATAAGAAACACAGGCGAGGGCGCCTGTGCCACACGTCCACGTCCAAATATTCGTTGGTCTGAAACTCTTAAGGTCCTACTGCAAACCAAGGTCCGGAAGAAAGGAAGAACCAACCAGGGCATGACCAAGCGCGTGTGGCACAGGCGCCCTCGCCTGTGTCTTTATTGTGCACAAAGCCCTCCTCCTGCGCTTTCTTGGGTTCACCTGTTGCATCCGAGATAGGCCAGGCCATCTAGACATGCCGCAGGCAAGCCTGCTTGGCAAAAGCAGCGGCACGCCGCCGCACTTCATATGAAGACGAAGACACTTGCGCCATGCTCGAGCGCTTGCAGCCATTCTCCGCGTGCATCTGCTACGATACGGATTATGGCAAACGTCCCCGAAATCGCGGCACACGAACGCCTGGACTTGGAAGGTCTTCCGTCCAAGCGCATGAGCGCTGAAGAGTTCCTCGCGTCATTCGATATGGCGCGCGTGCCCACGTCTCCCGGCTGTTACATCATGCGTGACGAGAAGAACCGCGTCATCTACGTGGGCAAAGCCAACAACCTGCGCTCCCGCGTGCGCGCGTACATCAATGAGAGCGACACCCGCTACACCGTCAAGTTCCTGATGCGCCGCGTCGCGCACATCGACTTCCTGCTCACCACGAATGAGAAGGAGGCCTTGCTCCTCGAGAACAGCCTGATCAAGGAATACCGGCCTCGCTATAACGTGCAGTTGAAGGACGACAAGACCTACGTTAGCCTGCGCCTCAACCTGCCGCACGAGTTTCCGCGTGTGACGGTGACGCGCAACCTGCGCAAGGACGGCTCGCGCTATTTCGGCCCGTATTCGAGCGCGAGCGCGGTGCGCGAAACCATCAAACAGATCCAGCGCCTGTTCCCGCTGCGCCTGTGTTCCGACAGCGTGCTGCGCAACCGGAACCGGCCCTGTCTCTACCATCAGATGAAACAGTGCAGCGCGCCCTGCGTGGGCTACATCGAGCGGGACGCCTACCGCGAGCTGGTGGAGCAAGTCATCATGGTGCTGGAGGGGCGCAGCGCGGAACTGGAAAAGCTCCTCATGCAGCGCATCCAGGAATTTGCGGAGCGTCTCGAATTCGAGAAGGCCGCCGAGGTCCGGGACCGCGTCTACGCGTTGCGCGTGACGCTTGAACGCCAGCGTACGGTTCGAACCGTGGCGGAAGGCGACCAGGACGTGTTTGGCGTGTTCACGCAAGGACGCTTCAGCGAGATCCAGGTGCTGTTCTTTCGCGGGGGCAAGATGATGGGCGGGCGCTCGTTCTCGTTCAACCAGCGGGAGATGCCGCTGGAAGAGGTGCTCAGTTCATTTCTCCTGCAATACTATTCGGAAATGTCGACGGTGCCCTCGGAGATTCTGGTGCCGCTGGAACTGGAAGACACTGCAACCCTTGCCGAGATCTTCACCGAGCAGCGGGGAACGAAGGTCACGCTGCATTGGCCGCAACGCGGCGAAAAGAAGGCCCTGATCGACCTCGCCGTGCGCAACGCGAAAAAC
>JADLCA010000716.1 GCA_020847495.1 Candidatus Hydrogenedentota bacterium
AAGCCAGCAGGCACCGTGGTGGCTGTCTTCATAGCGGTTGATGAGATTGCAGAGTTCGATCGGAAGCGGGTCAGACGCTGGAAGTCTCTTCCCGCGGGCCAACTCGGCTTTCCATTCTTGGATCAATGACGATGGTACTGCGTCGTGGAGGCGGAATGTGATCGATTGGAGCAACCCAGGCTGGTCGAAGTGCGGCAGGTAACGGCGCGAATACCATCCTCGCGGGGCCATATCGTCGTCAGAGGCGGTGTGGGTATCTGTGGGTTTCTGGATATTTGTAAGAGCCGGCAGGGATGCCGGCGGTCCTGGGATGGCATTCTCGTCAGAGGTGGTGTGGGTAGTAGTGATGGGTTTGGGCATATTCGTAAGAGCCGGCAGGGATGCCGGAGCTCCTGATGATGCGTCGCTTCTTGATCGCTGCTATCGATGTTCCATTTTATGAGTATAACCGGATCGGTGCCCAAACAGCACTTATCTCATACGCACCTGTATCTCCTGTCACACGATCAGGAGCGCCGGCATCCCTGCCGGCTCTTCGCAATCTACTGCGCGAACGCCTTCTCATACACCACGCCGCCGTGGACGTCGTGGAAGCGGAAGCGCAGCTTGCTTTGTCCGCTCTCGGGCAGGGCGCTGACGGATAGGAAGCCGCCTTTGACGCGGTGGAATTGGTGGTAGGCGGGGTCTTCGCCGGGGGAGCCGCTGGCGTGTTCGTCGCTGGCGGGGCCGCAACTGAATTCGCGCAGGCGCGTTTCGGGGTCGATGCTGTAGTACTGCCAGTGCCGGTCGCCGCAAACAGCGAAGAACTGATCGCCGAGATTCTCGGCGAACCATTTGCGCATCTCGTGGCCTTCGTGCGCGAAGGCTTCGTTGGCGTGGTTGTCGGCCTTGGTGCCACGGTCGGGTCCCACGACCGGCGTGGGCGACACGAGCACTTTCCAGGTGGCGTCACTGGCGAGGAGGCTTTCTTTCAACCAGCGTTTCTGGTTCTCACCCCAAATCGATTTTGCGGGACCATCCGGGGCGTCGTTGGGCGAGCGGAAATCGCGGCCTTCGACGAGCCAGACTTCGAGGTCCTTTCCCCAACGTACGGAACGCGACGTACTGGCTCCCATGGGGACCTGTTCCAGGAAGACCGCCTTGCCCTGGTCGAAGGTGAAGGAGCCCATCTTCTCGCGGACCATGCCGGGCCAGCAGTCGTTGTGGTAGGTGTCGTGGTCATCCTTTTCCCAGTACGCGGGAACGGCGAGGTGGAATTGGACCAAGCGCGGCAGGCTGTACATGCGGTGCCAATGGTAACGCGCCACGTCGATGGAATTGGCCACGGGCGAATCATTGTCGTAATAGACGGTATCGCCCGTGAGCACATGGAAATCGGGCGCCAAGCGCCGCATGGCTTCGTAGCTGTGAAACCCTTCGGGACTATCGAGGTGTCCGTAGAACATGCCCGTGACGACGGTGAACGTCGCCGGGGCTTGGGTGTCCGGCGCGGGTGCGGTGGCGAATTGGCCGAGCAGCGATTGAGGCACGCCATCTTTGTCTTTCACTTCGGCTGAGTAGAAGTACTTTGTGGCAGGAGTCAGACCTTCGAGGTGGAACGCGTGCGTGTAATCCGTTTGTGCGCCAACCTCACTCCACTCCGTGGTCTTGCACGATGTCAGACTCTGGTCCGTGCCGTAGCGCACGCGCACCCAGCCGGGCGCACCCGGGCACGCCCCTTCGAGGTCTTCGATGCGAACCCCTGCATCGAGAGGTTTGGCGGGTTGTCCCGCGATGTGAAGTCCGGTGGTGTTGCGCTCGGCGGAGGCCGTGGCGCGCACCCAGATGAAGGCGGAATCCGGGGCGATCTCGCCCACCTTTACGCCGGTGGCGAGACCGGCAGCGTGTGCGGAGAAGAGTACGGCGATGACGGCGTGCATCAACATGACAGGTTCCTCCTGCGTTGCACCGGGGCCGCGCTCACATGCCCTCCCGGTGGGCCACACGAATGTATCCGAAACTCATCGGTGGTGCCTGAATCGTCAGGCGATTGGTCAGAAGCAGTGTCTCATCTTCCGGCTTGTCCGGCAAGGTGGACTCCGTCATGATCGAGTGAATCAAGGGGTGCGAGCCGTTCGCGGCACCGCCGGGCCAGGCCTCGACCCGTACGTCCGCGGCGAACTCGCTGCGGTTCACCCAGAACAGCGACTTGCCCACCATCGCAGCGATCACGTGCGCGGGACTGGAAGACTCGCAGCGGAGCACCTGGTCACCGGCCTCCGTGAAGCGGCAGAACGGCAGCCACGCAAAGTACACGGGCCGCAATTTCCAGTTGTTGTCCTTGAAGTCCCAGAGTCCATAATTCATGAAGCTGCCGGGGTAGTGAACTTCCTGAAGGCACCAGATGGAGAACCCCGCGACGCCACGGTTGAGTCCTTCGATGACAAAGGCGGCGGTCCACACGGCGTACGGGTAGGACTCCATGATGGGATTGTCCACCGTGCCCGAACGCTGATCTTGAAATCCGAATTCGGCGATCACCAGATCCTTGCGCGGGGTGCGTTTCGCGAGCAATGTGAGGCGTTCATCGAAAAACGAGGGCGCGGTCACACGGTCCGCATACGGGAAATACCGGTGCGACGCGTAGTAGTCAGCGAGCCCGAAGTAGCGGTCATCTTCCACGCACTGCTGGAAGAATGAGAATCCGCCATTGGTTTCGTCGCTGCCCACGATGCGGACCGCGAGGCCGCGCGCATCGATTTCCTGCTTGACCCGTTGGTGCAGTTCCACGAAGCGGTTGAAATCGTAGCCCGCGTTGGTGAAGTAGCCGTTGGGCTCGTTGGTGAGCGTCCAGTCCTGGATGCACGAGTAGCCTTTGACCTTGATGAGGTGTTCGAGCAACGCGCCGATAGCCTTCGCCGCGCGCGCGGGGTCGCCATAAGGATCCGTTACGCCCCACTCGACACCGACGACGTTCACCGAAGTTCCGAGCCGCTGATACACATCGAGCGTGCGGTAATGGCTCTCCATGTTCGGAGAGTCGAATGTAAAGGTCTCCCAGTCGCTCGAGGGATTCCAATCCTTGTACCAGAAGAACATGCGGACCCAGTCCGGGTCCATGGAGGCGATGCGCGATTCCCTCAGGACGGCGTCTTCCGGTGTGACGCCGTGGGATGCGTTGTCGGGGTTGTAGAACCAGCCATCGTCCTCCGCGCCAAACCCGCGCAATGCGGGGCACACCACTTCGTCCGTGATCGTGATCAACACGGGACCGCCGGGCGGGGCCGTCGCGAGGACTCCGGGTTCCTTCGTTACGTCGATTGCCTGAAACTCGGCTGTGCCCGTGCCGTTAATGAGCAGGCACAGGCGCGCGGTTGCGGCTTCTGCGGGCATCACGCCTTGCACCGTCAGCGGGGACCACGATTCGTCTTTGGAGGCCATGCCGGACTGGCTGAGGCTGATGCGGGTTTCATTGGCGTCGAAGAACTCGAGGGCGAGGTAGACGCCGTTGCCGTTGCGAATGTTGAGGCCGCGC
>JADLCA010000717.1 GCA_020847495.1 Candidatus Hydrogenedentota bacterium
ACGGCCGCTTCGTAAAGCGCCAGCCGGCGAAGGCCACTGCATCGGGTTCCTCGGTTGCCAATCGCAAGGCTCAGCCCAATACGTCTGAACGCGCTGTGCGAGTGGTCGACCATATCAAACACCGGCACATCTACAAGTAAGACGAAGGGATGCCCTTGGGACACCGGCGGGCCGACTCTTGCACAGGCGGCCCGCCGTCTTCGCGATGTCGACGAGTGTGCGCGGCCAGGTTCTTTGTGGCAGGTATGCAGCCTTAGACACCTGCGCCCG
The DNA here is from genome assembly GCA_020847495.1 of Candidatus Hydrogenedentota bacterium. Lineage (GTDB taxonomy): Bacteria > Hydrogenedentota > Hydrogenedentia > Hydrogenedentales > SLHB01 > JAHDWY01. Next base: position 271 of record JADLCA010000717.1, read on the forward strand.
CCTTGCCTATAATTCCGTGGTATCGGATGTCCACACACGTGCGAACGATGTTGCGCCAAATCCTTGTACGTCCAGGTGAAGGAAGGCGGAGGTGCGCCGCATGAAGAGCATGCGTACTCAGATTCTCGTCAGTTTGGTACTCATAGCCCTGGTTCCGCTCATCATCCTGGCCGTACAAGGCTACCATTGCGCAGGCGAGGCAGTGATGGAATTGTCCAACGCCCATCTCACGTCCGTTTTGAATCTCCGAAAGGAACTCGTCCAGCAATGGATTGAGGAGCGGCGTGAGGATGTAGAGACTCAGGCCAGAAAGCTCGCGCTCATGACCCCGGCAAATGAGGACCGATCCAATGCACAGGCGTCCTTTCAGGCGGAAGCCGAGGCGATGTTGGACGGACATCTGCACGGTTCTTCTGAGTATGTTTCTTGGAGCGTGTTTCTGCCGGACTGGACACCGCGTTTCACTGTTGCACGCCAGGGGACAACGGACCTCGACAGCTCGGCACATGCCGCGGCGGTATTCGAGCATCCACTATCAGCAACGGCAATCGCCACACCGCCGGGAAGCGAGGGAGCGCACCTCCTGATAGCCGCACCACTGGTCGGCGCGAATGGAACCCGCCAGGGATATCTTGTGGCGGCACTCGCGCCCGAGGCTCGCCTGATCCCCATGCTCGCAGATAGCGAGGGATTGGGCACCACAGGGCAAACATACTTGGTGCGTCAGACAGGCTCTCCAATCGACATGCGAGGGTCGGTCTCAGACGCGCTTCGCGAGGGTTGGAGCGCCCCAACCTCGCTCACGCGCGCGGGAAGCGGCGTCGTCTATTACCAGGACGCGTGGGGCGAACGCGTCGCAGGTATGGGTACGCCCATCGATTCCACGGATTGGACCCTCGTCGCCGAGATCCGCGAGTCGGAAGCCCACAAGTGGCTAAACATCTTGCTCTCTCGAATCATAGTGACGGCCACGGCGACATTGGCCATCGTGGTGCTGGCCGGACTCTGGTTGGTGCGGATACTAGGAGGGCCACTGCGCGAGCTTGTGGGCGTCGCCCATCGCGTGGCTCAGGGGGACCTTACTGTGCGAATACCGGCGTTGAGCACCGTGGAAGCCAACGAAGTACGCGGCGCGTTCAATCACATGTTCGAGGAGATTCGCGACCAGCAACGTCAGATTGTCCAGAATGCTACGCTAGCCACCGTGGGCGAATTGACCGCCAGTATTGTTCACGAAATCCGCAATCCGCTGTCCACCATACGCATCAACGCTCAGGCCCTTCGCAGGGCCGTCCAAGAGGATGCCCGCATGGCGGAACTAGGCGATATCACGCTTCAGCAGGTGGCGCGCTTGGATGCTATGTTGACGGACCTCCTTTCTTTTGGACGCCCGATCCATCTGAGGTGTGTACCGGTCCCGTGTTCCGCCCTTCTTACCGCGGCCCTTCATGCCGTGGAGGCGCGGGCCGGGGAGCGCGGAGTCTCTATGTCTGTGTCCAATATGTTGAACTCGCGAGCGCTGTCCGTGGATTCCGAGCAGATGTGCAGGGCGATCTCTAACCTTTTGAAGAACGCCATTGAAGCGGCGCGGGAAGGGGGGCACGTCGAGATCCGATGCCGGAAGGACGAGGAAGAGGACAGCACCACTATCACCTTTGAAGTGCTGGATGACGGGCCCGGACTTTCCGAAGAGGCCCTTACGCGGGCCTTCGAACCCTTCTTCACCACAAAACGCGAGGGAACCGGACTGGGCTTGGCAAATGTCCGGAAGATAGTCGAGCTTCACAGAGGCACCATCTCCTGCGCGAATCGAGAGTCGGGTGGTGCGGTCTTCACGATCCGGATTCCCCTGTCGACTTCCTTCGTCGAAATCACATATGGCTGAGTTCAATGCAGATTCTCATTGTTGACGACGATGCGGCGCTGTGCAGATCGCTGCAAATTCAACTGGAGGGTGAGGGCCATGAGGTGTCGTGCGTCCACTTGGCCGAAGACGGCATCCGGTATATCCGCGAGAGAAACCCCGAACTCGCTTTCGTGGATCTGAAGCTCCCGGACCGTTCGGGACTTGAGGTCCTCAGCGCGATCGCCCAGCTACACTCTCCAACCGTGCCGGTGATGATTACCGGGGTTCAAGACACCAAGGCGACGATCGATGCCATACGGCACGGGGCCTATGACTACATCCGCAAACCGCTGGATATGGACGTTGTGCAGTTCACTCTCGAGAAGGTGGCTCAACACCGCATCCGGTCGAAGAGGAAAGGCAGTGACATCCTGGTGGATGCGCCTGGGGAACCCGGGGAGCTTGTTGGCGCGCACCCCTCCATTATTCTAGTGCTCAAGCGCGTTGCGTTGTTGAGTGAGAACCGTCTGCCCGTACTGATTCTCGGCGAGAGTGGAACGGGGAAAGAACTGGTGGCTCGCGCCCTTCACTGCGCGTCCAGTCCTGGCAGTCCGTTTGTCGCGGTAAACTGCTCGGCGGTGGTTTCCACCTTGCTGGAGAGCGAACTTTTTGGGCACACGAAAGGGGCATTTACCGGGGCCGAGACAACAACAACGGGGAAGTTCGAGATTGCGAAGGATGGCACCGTGTTCCTGGACGAGATCGGTGACATGTCCTTTGAATTGCAGTCGAAGCTCTTGCGTGTTCTGGAAATGCGCGAGTTTGAGCGCGTCGGTGCTACCACGCCAATATCATTGAAAGCGCGTATTGTGGCGGCAACACACCGGGATTTGCCTGCCATGGTCGAGAGAGGCGAATTTCGAGAGGATCTCTACTTCAGGCTCTCTGTGACTACCATCACCATTCCCCCGCTTCGCGAGCGGATGAGTGATCTGCCCCTTCTGATCAGCCACATACTCGGCCGCTTGAATCGAGATCTCCAGCGGAAGGTCACGGAGATTGAGCAAGCGGGCCTTGAACTCATGCAGTCCTATGATTGGCCCGGAAATGTCCGGGAGCTTGTGAACGTTCTGACGCGGGCAATGCTGCTCACTCGCGGGGACACCATTACGGCGGAGGCCGTCCATCAGGCCGCGGTCCCTCCCACCAAGCAGAGCTGCACTCCCGACAGCATCAAGACACTGCGTGCCATGGAGCGAGAGCATGTTCTGGCCGCACTTCTCGCGACGGGCTGGAACATCACCCGGACCGCTGAGTTGCTCGACATCTCACGTGTGACACTGCGGAAGAAGATAGAAGAGCATAAGCTGGCAAAACCGACGTTGACCCCTTGACAGGCACGGCCCCCTATTTCCCCACCCACAGCCTGACGCAGGAATGGAAAGCCGAGCGATTCTGGGGCCGCGGATACAGAGCGGGCAGACATCCCCGGCCGACGGCCCAATCAACACACATCAGCGCCCATTTCCCAATTGATGCACCCACAGGATATAATTCGATTGAGCATGGGGATGTATGTAACCGCGCGGCACCTCGGCGCGTCACCCTTTCAGAACTGGGGAATTCATGTACGCCGCTTCGACAGCCCACCTCGAGATCTTCGAGAAGGTCCCGATGGGCGCTCACCACTACTATCTCCGCGAGGACTCGGTCCTGATCTTCCTCGGTGCCAACGAGGCCGCCGATGCCATCCTGGGCGTGGAACACCAGAATCGCGTGGGTCAGACCATCGAAGAGGCCTTTCCTGCATTGATCGGCACAGAGGTTCCGGAGCGGTACCGCGAGGTCGCGCTGACGGGCATTCCGTGGCAAACGGAGCGCGTCGAGTACAGGGACAATGAGATCGTCGGGGCTTTTGAAGTATTCGTGTTTCAGCCCGCCCCCAACCACGTCACGGCACTCTTTCTCGAAATCGGGGAGCGCAAGCGCGAGGAGGGCAAACGCGACGAGAA
>JADLCA010000718.1 GCA_020847495.1 Candidatus Hydrogenedentota bacterium
GCGATCACAACCAACAACTCAATGAGTGTAAAGCCGGACTTTTGTCGCATGGCAAGTAACTCCCACCTGTTGTGGGTCCCAAGGGACCTCAGTTACTGCGTGTTAGATACATAAATACTTATGTACTGCAAAACAGTCCGAAGCCACTACTCAGATTAAGGCGGTCTCGCCTCAGTCACCAGTCTTGACTACGTGAAATGAATAGACGTGCAGCCCCACCTCCCTTCTCCAGTCAGTACGCCTTGCAACATAAGATTAACCTCAAGCGCGAAATCTGTCAATAGGGATTCAAGCCAGGATAATCGTATTAAGAAACTTCCCAGCAAGATGGAGCGGATAGTGTATTCCAGGGAAGGCAAGGACATTGGGGACTGCAAGGACGGGGTGAATGGGATTCGGCGAAGCGCCCTGAAATGCCCGGAGAAAGTTCGTGCGACGGGCGAAGCTTTGCCTATCACCGCCTCTGGCGCTGTTTGTTGCGTTCTTCGAGCCGGACGCGTGTCATGCGTTCGCGGAGTCCGCCTTCTTCCAGGAAAGTCTTTTCGAGTGATCGAAGTTGCCTGTCCAGGAGGACGGAGGCCACTCGAATCAACCCGATAATGACATTGGCGCAGATGACTGGGTCGGGATTCTCGATGCCTTTGCGAAAAGTCTCGTAGGTGGCGCTGGGAACGCGATTCAGTTCGCGCATGCGAACGGCATAGCGGTGGTCCTTTGGCCATTCAACTTCTCCGCGCACGCGCAGGAAATCGCGGTAATTGGCAAGCAGCTCTTCGAGGCTGGCGCGGGCGACGTTGGTGAGTCTGATCTCCGTTTCCTTGGAGGTGGCGGACGCCATGCTGCCTTCGATGATGTTCTGCTTGCCGGAGCGGGCGGCTTGGATCATTTGGTCGTGCGTGCGGTCGCGCTTTTCGACGAAACGATTGCAGAACGAAACCGTGGCGTCGTAGATGATCTCGGCTTTCTGGTAGGAGAGGAGGTTCTTGTAGCCGCCGTGGGGAGGGATGAAGCCGCCGGTCATGGCAGGTCTCCGGTGAAGAATAAAGGACTGCAAGGACTGCAGGGACGACAAAGACCGCAGGCCGCGCTCGTCGCTGTCGCTGATGCCCTTGGCGTCTTTGTGGTCCTTGGCGTCTTTGTGGTCCTTGGCGTCTTTGTGGCCCTTGAAGTCTTTGTGGTCCTTGAAGTCCTTGTGGTCCTTGAAGTCCTTGTGGTCCTTACCCGTTTCATTGAAGTCCTTTCCGGCTGCACAGGCTTTACCACCCTCTCAGGACGCCTCAGAGGATATAGTAGCCTAAACGCCGAAATGATAGAAACGACATCCATCGCGCAGTTCCTGCCGTGCCGCATTCACTCCTCGCGCATTGCAGCCGCGACAGGCGATAACCCTGCCGGAGTCTCGGCAAGCTGTCTTGCGTGCCGCTGCATTTCCCCCGATGTAACGAAACATTCCAAATAGCGGCTCCAGATTCTGGACTGTGCGACGCTTTACATACGCCATGTATTCGCTTCTCCAAGTGCTCGATTGTGGCGCAATACATTGTAAAACAATGACTTGTAGGCAGACTCCTCTATGTGAAACCCGATTGGCATCAGCGTTGCTCCTCTATTGTTGGTATGTGAATGCTCAAGACAGTGGCGCTCCGGCTATGGAATTTCAGAACTCTCTATCTACGTGATAGTTAGGAAACACGCTGTGCACCATGAAGTGGACTTCGCTCGCTACAGGGGCATGCGTGTTGTCCAGATTCTGGACGCGGCAAAACGCTATGGAGAAGAGTTCACGCCGGGTCCCATTGGTGGCACCACTCCTGGCGGGTGGAAGACGCGCAAGGGGGCATCATGATACACGCACAAACGAGTTGAGGCGTTTCCCGACTCGTGTCTTTCTCCCCCAGGATGTACCGGAGACTGAACGTCCGCAACGCACCTGTCCGGCGTTCAGTCTCCGGTAACCCGGACCTGGTTCCCTCGTGGCCTGAAGTCCTGCCGTAGTCCCGTGCCCGCGTCTGGTTTGACAGCCGAGGCTGCGTTGCGGGATGATCCTCCGATGAACCCCAACTGAATCGGGGCGGCACATCAAGGAAATCCCATGAACATTTTCATTGCGGGAGGCGGCCGGGTGGGGTATCACCTCGCCAGGCTTCTGAGTCTTGAATCGCATGATGTCACTGTAGTTGAAACGGAAACGAACCGGGTCGAACAGGTGGATTACGCCCTTGATGTCAGTGTGGTCGAGGGCAATGCGGCATCCATCATGCTGCTCACGGAATCGGGCGCGGGTTCGGCCGACCTCTTCGTGTCGGTGACCGGCAGCGACGAGGTCAATCTCATCTCGGCCGCCATCGCCAAGGGACTGGGGGCGAAGCAGGTGGTCGCCCGGGTCGATGACCCGATGTACATCGAGTCAAGCGTGCTTTATGAGACGGTTCTTGCTATCGACTATCTCCTGAGCCCGGAGGCCCTTAACGCGCTCGAAATCGCCAAGTACCTTGAGAATCCGGGCGTCGTATCGACGGAGGATTTCGGCCGTGGCCTGGTGAAGATGCGCCAGCTCCGGGTGACCAAGTCACCCGTCTCGCGTGGCAAAACCCTCAAAGATATTCAGTTTCCGGCAGGGACCCTCGTCGGTGCCATTACGCGGAATGGGCACACGGTCATCGCTCACGGCGATGCCTCCATTGAACCCGGGGACTTGGTCACCTTCATCGGCGAGAAAGACCAGATCGAGCATATCCTCGGCATGTTCAAGGGCAGCGAAGTGAAGGCGGAAAAGGTCGTCATCATGGGGGGCAGCAGCATCGGGCTGCACCTGGCGCGCATTCTCGAAGACCGCGGCCAGAGCCCCAAGATCATCGATTGGAACCTGGAGCGCTGCAATACGCTGGCCGGAACCTTGCTCAAGACAAAGGTTGTATGCCGAGACGCGACCAGCCGTGTGGCCCTGGAACAGGAGCACGTGGACCGGGCCGATGTATTCATCGCATGCACAGGGGACGATGAGAAAAACATCATGGCCAGCGTTCTGGCCAAAGAGGTGGGCGCTACCCAGGCCATTGCCGTGGTTCACCAGCCTGACTTCGCACCGCTCGTGAGGAAGCTCGGCATCGACCATGCCGTTACGCCGCGCGCAAGCATCGCCAACCGCATTCTCAAGCTGGTCCACCAACAGAACGTCTCCTCCCTGGCTGTGCTGGAAGAGGGGGATGTCGAAATCCTCGAACTCGCGGTCAACGGCAATGCCAGCGTGCTCGGCAAAGCTCTGAAGGACATCCGCCTCCCGCGCGGCGCACTGGTGGCCGGGATTCTGCGCAAGGATAAGGTCATCGTCCCCAAAGGCGACTCGACCATTCAGACCGGGGATTCGATCATCCTCATCGTCAACGCCGAGACCTTGGAATCTGTTCAAAAGCTGTTTCAAAAGTAGGTGATTGTGTCCGCGAGAGGCCGCCATGACTGCGGCGTCGAATCAAGCCGGAGGGGGTAATCGAATGTTCCGTCTCGTCTCGTGCGTTGGCGTCCTTATATCGATTGGAGTTCTTGCCCGGAGCGCATCCGCGCAGACCATCGCGCTTCCCGCGATTGGCTCCCCAGGCTGGACTCTGTCAGGCGGCCAAGGTGATCTTCCCACGCACGCCCAGACGGAGTCGCATGCCCTTTCCGTCACGGGCGATGGGGTCGGCACCAATCACTGGCGCAGTCCCTCCCTCGACCTCGCGCCTTCGGCGCTTTATGAAGTCCGTTTCCGCGCCATGGGTCACGACACCAGCGGTGGCGCAGGGATCTCGGGTCCGGTCTTCTGCAACCGGGACTTCGTGGTTTCCGAGGACCGCTGGAAGAACTACGCCACCTATTTCATGACACCCGATACCGTGAACGCCGACAACGCTTGGCTTCGCTTCGGCCAATGGCAGGTCGCCGGGACGGTGCTATTCGACTCGGTGTCCCTGACGCGTGTTCTCCCTGTCTACACCATGCGTGGCGAGATGGCGCTTGGCAATGGCGAGCGTATCTCTCAAAACGATTACGACTTCTCGTTCCCGATATACGGGCAGCCCTCCAACGCCGCACGGCCGCTGCTTCGGCACAACACGTACTTCAATACCTACCGCTGGGCCTTTTCTCCGGGCAGCGAAGTTGTCTACAAGCATGAGATCGCCACGAGGGAGCTGCAGGCCGCGACCCTCGATCTGAATGTGTCCTACTATGAGTCCGGCGCGCTCGCGGTGGAAGTGGATAAGGGAGATGAGCAGTGGCGTTCTCTTGGCACCCTCGGCGCCATTGGTCCCGCATCCTTCCCGATCCCGGCGGACCTGTTGCCCGCGGCATTCGTCCGAATCCGGCTTCGGGGCGAGGCAGCCACCGGACTCCAGGTGGATTCCTACCGTTTTCGAGCCACGCTTTCGGGTGAACCGATTACGGTGGAAGGCATGACCAACTTCCTTGCGGTCTCGCAGCTCGATCCGCGCTTCGACGTGGCCTGCCTGTCGATGGGCGAGGGCAGACCCGGGGGCGACAACCGGCTCGTCCTCCAAGTCTCAAACACCACCGGCGCCGCACTGCCTGTCGATGCCTGCCTCACGGTGACATCCGGGCAGGGTGAATCGGAGACAGTCGCACGGCATTTCGACCTCCCGAACGAACCTCTTATTGTCGAACTCCCCTACGAAGTAAGGCACAACGGTCTCCATACACTCGCCTGCAGCATTGGTTCGCCCGACGGTTTTCGCATGGAAACCAACTTCAACGTGGCCTCGCTGTTCGATGCCTCCTACGGGGAACTCCTCCCTGCGCCTGCCACGGATACGGCCCTCTGGTGGTGTTCGTCCGGATGGAAGGTGAGCCGCTCGAGACCCGTTCCGCAGAAGGCCGGCGATGCGGTCCTGATTCGCGCCGCGCAAAACGAGGCGGAAGCCGCCCAGGTCGTGCTGCGTCCTTCCCGCGCTCTAAAAGGGCTTAGCGCCGCGGTAGATCCCCTGCAAGGTCCCGGCGGAGCCGTGCTGCCTGCGGAGCAGGTGGAAATCCTACGCGTGCGTTACGTCGATGTCACGCGCCCCACGGACGCTTCGAGCACGGCCGCGCCATGGCCTGACCCGCTGCCGCCGCTCACCGGCCCGATTGATCTCAACGCGGATTTGAATCAGCCGTTCTGGGTCCGCGTCAACGTGCCCGCCGGCGCAGTGCCCGGCACGTATACGGGCCAGGTCCGCTTTGTCGCGGAAGGCTTTGAGGCTGCCGTACCCCTGCGCGTCGAGGTCTACGGGTTCACGCTGCCTACCCGGGCGACCTGCGTCACCACCTTCGGGTTCTCGCCTGGAAACGTGTACCGCTACCAGCGGCTCACCGAACCAGCGCAACAGCGCGAGGTGATGGACAAGTACATGCAGAATTTCAGCAAGCATCGTATCGCACCCTACGATCCCACGCCCCTCGACAACTTTGGTGTCACCTGGCCGGGCGTGGACGCTTACAAAGCCGGCACCACGACGGACGTCGCACAAGCCTTCACACCGGCGATCGATTGGGCAGCCTGGGACGCGGCCATGGCACGAGCCATCGATGAGTTGGGGTTCAACTCCTTCACGCTGCCCATTGTCGGCATGGGAGGGGGGACCTTCCATTCACGCACCGATCCTTCGTTACTCGGGTACAGCGAAGACACCCCCGAATACAAAGCGGCGTTTGACACCTACTGCAAGCAGGTCCAGGAGCACTTGCGCGAAAAGGGCTGGCTGGATGAAGCCTATGTCTATTGGTTTGACGAACCCGATCCCAAGGACTACGACTTCGTGATGAACGGGTTCAGGAAGATCCACGAATCCGCGCCGGACATCAATCGCATGCTCACCGAACAAGTGGAACCCGGCCTCGTCGGCGGTCCGAACATTTGGTGTCCCATCTCCGACGCATTCGACATGGAAGACGCCGAGGCGCGCCGCGCCGAGAACGAAAAATTCTGGTGGTATGTCTGCACGGGACCCAAGGCCCCGTACTGCACGCTCTTTATCGATCACGCCGCGACCGAACTGCGCGTGTGGTTGTGGCAAACCTGGCAGCGCAAGATCGACGGCATCCTCGTCTGGCAGAGCAACTACTGGACCAGCGACGCCGCCTATCCGAACGAGCCGCAGAACCCGTACGTGGACCCGATGGGCTGGACCTCCGGTTACAGCACGCAAGCTGGCCAGCGCCTGCCTTGGGGCAATGGCGACGGGCGCTTCATCTATCCGCCCGAAGCCGCCGCGGATGGCCAGCAGGCCGATCCCGTGCTCGAAGGGCCCGTCGATAGCATCCGCTGGGAGATGTTGCGCGATGGGGTGGAGGACTACGAGTACCACGTCATCCTGCGCGACCTCATCGCCGCGCGCGAAAAAGCGGGACAAGACGCCGCCTCGCTCGCCCCGTACCGCGCGCTGCTCGAAGTGCCGGCGGCCATCACCGCAAGCATGACCGAGTTCACCTTAGACCCCGCACCTATCGAAGCAAGGCGTCACGAACTTGCAAAGGCGATAGAAGCCCTCGCGGGAAAGCAGTGAGCAAGAGTTGACATGCATAAGGCAGGCCGCGGGGCTAAACATCCCCCTCGGCCCTGCGGGCCTGCCCCCTTCGAAGGGGGACCTTGTCGGCGGCCCTTCGGGCCGTGTGTTTCTTGGCAATCGTCTACGAGCTGCCCGCACGTAGCCTGCATTTACATAGATATAGTGTTGCATGTGTCCCCCTTTGAAGGGGGTGAAGGGGGATGTTCTTCTCTTTTACAGCCGCGCCCCGAAGGGGCAGGGCAGGATGTCCGTGCGCCTACTCTTCCGGCTTGTTCTTGCCATTGCCGGAATCGGACGGTTCATCGCCCACGAGACGCCGGTCCTTGGCATAGTCGTACAACCGTTCCCGCAGGAGCTTGCGCCCGCGGTAGAGACGCGACATGACCGTGCCCAGCGGGCACCCCATCTTGTCCGCGATCTCCTTGTACGACATGTCCTCGAGGTCGGCCATGATCACGGCCTGCCGGAAATCGTCGGGCAACGACTCCACGGCCAGCTTGACCTCATCGTCCAGCAGTTCCAGGAGTTCGCCGGAGGTGCGCTCCGCAGGCTCATAGTTCAAACCCGGATCGAGCGACTTGTCCTCGGCCGGTTCCGCGCCGGTCAGCTCCACGAAAGTGGGACGCCGCGCCTTGCGCCGGTACTCGTTGATGAAGGTGTTGCGGAGGATGGTGAGCAGCCACGCTTTGATGTAGGTGCCCTTCTCGAACTTGTCGTGGAAACGCAGGGCCTTCAGCACTGTGTTCTGAGTCAGATCGTACGCATCCGCCGCATTCCGTGTGTGGCGCAACGCAACGGCGTACAGCATATCGAGATGCTCGAGAACGAGCTTCTCGAACTCGGGTGAGCGCGGGGGAGACTCGGTGCTTAGTTCGCTCAAGGCAACGCTTTCATAGTGTCAATCCGGCGGGACACATGGCAGCACAGTTCCCCCGGAAGTCAGGAATATTCCCATCGACCATATTGATTCTACCAACTCTACATAGCTCCAATCAACTGTAGTAAACCACGAGTCTGTAGCCACGGGGATAGAATCACTTGCTTCCAATCATTGTGACTCAGCAGCTTACCGCAGCCCGGAGTTTCTGTGTTCGCGCCGCTCCAGGCCGAAATGGTACAGTAATGACAAGAAGCGAGGTGCACGTATGGACCACTTACCCATGGGCCAAGCGCCGCGACAGAAGTCGATGAAAAGTTACATCGTGTGGACGCTCCTGTTTCTCCTGGGCATGATCATCGGCGCCAGTGCCGGTCTCTGGTATAACGGGCAACGCGCCGCTCCGGTCACCCCGGTGCCCGAGCCGGGTCAGGTCGCTCAGCTTCCCGAAGCGGTCCCGCCTGCCGCCCAGGGCACTACACCCTCGCCGCCCGCAAACCTCAAAGGGCCTTTCCACTATGCGTTCACTCCCGAGGAACTGCTGTTGTACCGCATCGACACCGCCATCGCGGGACAAGGGCAGGACGCGGGCATCGCTTCGGACGTGTACTTGAACTTCGTGGGCGACTACAGTCTTTTTACGAAAAACGTGGATGCTTCCGGCACGGCCGACCTGCGTCTGCTGTTCGAGGATGTCTCGTTGCAGGGCAACTTCATGGAATCGCCGTTTGAAATGGGCTTCAACCAGAATCGCGCCTATTTCTACGATGGCCGGACGACCATGGACACGCAGACGGATCCCTCCGTGCAGCAGATCCCGCAATTGGCCTTCTTCAAGGAGCCCATTTCCATGCGCGTTGCGCCTACCGGCGAGGTGCTCTCCCTCTCCGGGTCCCAGGGGATCTCGGGAATGCTTACCTCGATCCCCGCGTTTACGCGCCTCGAGTTTCCGGACAAGGAGCTGGAGCAAGGGGCTCAATGGGAATCGCGCATTCAGATGCCGATCCCCGGTTTCGGCTCAGGTGTGGACACCGTCATCAGAAACACGCTGGCAGGCTATCAGTATGTGGGCGCGCACTATTGCGCCGTCATTGTTCAAGACTTTGGCGGCTCGCAGTCAGGCGGCGTACTCGATTCTCCCGCCAGCCCCATGGGGGAGGCCATGCAGTTTTCGATGCCTCTCTTCGATCTCCGCGGCCGGAACACCATCTACTTTGACGTGGCCACCAGCAAGATGGTTCACACGGTTATCGATCTCGATTTGATTCTGAATATCGGTTCGGCCCTCGGAAACGTGGCGGGGGTGTTTCAGGAGTTGAGCAAGGCCTTGCAGGACGGGGGACTGTCCGAAACCCCGGCTCCCGGGGGCCAAGACGCCGCCCAGCAGAATCTGCTGGACTTGGCGCTTGGTATCGATGGGGCCATTACTTTGATCGAGCCGGGTCAGGAAGTCCTTGCGCCACGCGTGAACGGGATGGGGCCATAGGCGTGGTTTTAACACGCTGCACAAACAGGTGCTGAGAAGGAATACCTGTGTACACTCCCAAGGTACGGCGCGGCAATTGCTCGCCGCAATAGGGTGTGCTATGATTCGGCATCGTCGTACACGTGGACTGAGCTCATAGAGCTTTCACATTCGGCCCGCAAGGCAGATGGTTAATCCGCATATCTCACCGCCCCCCGCGTAGCGGGCGGTGAGATATGCTCTAGCAATGGCCCACAGGCTCACTCGAGAGGATTTCTCACACGCACATCGTGTAAGCCAAGAGGACGTGCCAAGGTCATGGAAACAGCTGAATCAGCTGGGATTTGTCGAGCAGCGGTCCGTGCGTGTGAGAAATCC
>JADLCA010000719.1 GCA_020847495.1 Candidatus Hydrogenedentota bacterium
ATCGACGCGGGGGCCAATGTTCTGGTCGCGGGCTCTTATGTCTACCGGAATCCGTCCTACTTCGACGCGATCGAATCGCTGAAGACCGCCAACGCTTAACGTCCCGAGGGTTTGTCATCCGCCCACGTTCGCAGTCTGGCCCTTGAGGCGTGTCATCACGCTGTGCGTGAGCTTCCAGCGCCATCCCGGCACTTCCAGGTTTGACGGCAGAATGACGGGGATCTCCCCCAGTTCCTGTCCCTCAAGAGCAACGGAAAGGGTCCCCACCTCATCGCCCGCGTTCATCGGCGCGTGGAGCGCCGAGGGGTAATGAGGCACGTACTCAAGCACATCGAAATCGGATTGCCTCGCCGTCACCCACAGGTCGCCGGTGACCTGCAATTGCACACTGTCCGTCTTCGCGTTGCGCACGGGAAGCGGCGGCGCCAACAGGTCGCCCTTGGCGAGGATGAGTTCGCGCCGCGTCCCGGCAAAACCCTGTTCGAGCAACGCCTGCGCCGTAACGAAGCGATCCGAGAGCTTCGGGCAGCCCATCACCACGACGATGAGACGGACGTCATTGCGGACCGCGGTGGCGGTCAGGCAAAACCCGGCCGCCCGCGTGTAGCCTGTCTTGAGTCCGTCGCATTCCGGCATGATTTCGAGCAACTTGTTGGTGTTGGTCTTAACCTCGTCTCCAGGCCTGAAGCGAAGCTCCTTCATGGCCACCCATTCCATGATCTTGGGCTTCGCGACGCACGCGCGCGCGATAATGGACATATCGCGCGCGGTGGTCATGTCGGACTCCTGGCCCTGCTCCGGCGGCAAGCCGTGAGGCGTATTGACCTGGGTGTCGAGCATCCCCAGTTCGCGCGCGCGCTCATTGGCGGCTTTCAGGTATTCATCCCGGCTTCCCCACAGGCCTTCGGCCACGGCGGAGGCCGCGTCGTTGGCAGACGCGACGGCTATCCCCTTCATCAGGGCTTCGAGGGGCCAACTTTCGCCGGCCTTCAGGAATACCTGCGTGCCCCCAATCGCTTGAGCGTCCTTGGTGACCGCGATCTCCGTGTCCCAATTCCACAGACCCTTCTCAACGCCTTCGGTCACAAGCAGCATAAGGATCATCTTGACCATGCTCGCCGGAGCGCGTGGCTCGTCGGCGTTCAATTCCGAAACGACCAGGCCATGATCGGCGGTGATGATGATGTAGTTCGTGCACTGGAGTTGCGGCTCTTGGGCAGCCACAAACAGGCTGCAACTCACGCCGAGCATCAGGGCCACGGTGGCAAAACGCATATCCTTTTTCATCGGTTTCCTTTTCTCTGAGTGGACTCGGGCCATGGGTGGGCGCGGCGCGCTCACGCGGAATGCGCCGCGGCCGCCGCTATGGCTTCCACAAGTTCGCTGGTGGAGAAGGGCTTCGTCAACACTCCATTCACGGCCAACGCGCCGAGAGCCTCCTCGCTGAGCCCGGTCATCACATACAGGGAGCAGCCCATGTCGCGCGCGCGCGCCAGAAGTGTGCTTGTCACAGATTCCATTTCTTCCTCGGAGACATCCAAGTCCGCAAGCACCACATCGGGATGCCGGTCTTCGAGGATAGGGAGGGCCTCGTTGCTGGAAAAGGCGCGCACACTCGTGAATCCCCGGCGCTTCATCGCGGTCTCGATCCAGTCCTGGAGGTCGCGGTCCGGGCTGACGCACAGGAGTGCGACTCTGTTCTGGCCGAACTCGAGGCGGGGCACCTCCTTCTCGAGCGAGGCGGTGTCCCGGCCCAGGAGCATGGCGAGCCGCGCGACGAATTCATCCGCGGTGAAAGGCCGAAACAGCACATCGTACATGCCGTGGGCCACTCGCTGCCTGTGCTCTTCCGCATGGGAGCGGTCCGTCATCACCAGCACTGGAAAATCCTCGGATTGAGCTGCCTCGCGCAAGCGCGTGACACTGGTGCCGGCATCGAACGACGGTGGCTCGTCGTTGATGAGAACAAGACTGGGAGAGTGCTCACGCAACATACGCGCGCCCTCAAATGCATTGGAGACCACGGAGACGACGTAGTCGTGGTTCGCGAGGACGCGATGGAGCCCGGAGGCCAGTTCGACATCGTGCGTGACCAGCAGAACGCCGTAGGCCACAGCCCCCGCCACGCGGGGACGCGACTCGGCGTACTCAAAGAGTGCCTGCGGAAACACCAACGTGAACGTACTCCCCATTCCCGGTTCGCTCAGCAGCTCGATGCGGCCACGATGCGCGTCCATGATGCTCTTTGCGATTGACAGACCGATCCCCGCGCCCTCAAACCTGCGGGCATGCGAGCTGTCCGCCTGGTAGAACTTGTCGAAGACCCGTTTCTGGGATTCCTTGTCGATGCCAATCCCGGTGTCCGCAACTGAAAGGGCCACGGTCCCGTCGTCCCCCGCGGCGGCGGCCAGCTCGATCCGGTCGCCTTTCTCCGAAAACTTCAAGGCGTTGGAAAGCAGGATAGCGAGCGCCTGGGCCACGCGCTTACGATCCCCCCACATACGATGAACGCCTGTGCCATCCGTAACGGTCAAGGTAAGTTCTCGCGCGAGCAATTGGGGTTTGACCGACGCGGCGCACTCCTGAAGCACGCGGCCCACCGAGAAGAGGGTGTAGTCCAGTTGAATCCCCTTTATCTCCATGCGGCTGTACTCGATAATCTCGTCGATCAGGGTGCCGAGCCGCTCGGCATTGCGCATGACCACCTTGAGGGCCGCCGCTTGGGTTTCATCCAGCGATCCGAGCGTCCCGCTGTGGAACATCTCGAGGTACCCGCGGATGGTGCTCAACGGCGTGCGCAGTTCGTGGCTGACGTTCGAGAGGAAACCGTCTTTCGCACGGTCCAGCATGCGCAGTTCCGCGTTGGCTTCCTCGAGTTCGAGGGCGCGCACCTCCAACTGGTGTTGCATGTTTTTCAGCGCGGTGACGTCGGTAATCACGAGCGAGTACCGCGCCATCTCTTCCGGCGACTCGTCGATCGGCGCAATCGAGGCCATGACGGACACCTGCCCGCCGTGAGGGCGGTTCAGGACAAGCTCCTGGTGCTGGCGCGCCCCCCGGCGCGAATGGACATTCTCGAGCACCTCCAGAAGCCGTCCCCGACCTGATGGATCGATAAACTCGAAGAGGTCGCGGCCAACGAGGGATTCTTCCGTCAGTTGCAGCATTTCGCAGATGCGCGAATTGGCGAACCAAACGTGGTACGACGCATCGATTGTCATGAACCCTTCGTTCATGTTCACGAGAAGATCCCGGAGGCGTTGCTGCGATTTGTAGAGTTTCTGCGTGCGATCCTCCACCAGTTTCTGCAGCCCCTGCGTGTACTTCTCGAGACGCTGTGCGAGCCGATGCTGCTCGGTGACGTCGCGGATGGTAGCCAGCGCCCCGGCGAAGTTGCCGCGGCTGTCGAAGAGAGGTGTCCCGTTGACCCAGAGCTGACGCTCTTCACCTTGGATATCCCATGAAACATGGTACTCAGACGCAATCCCCCGGCGGCGATCCTCGATATGCGGGAGCATGGGCTCGAGATCGAGCTTCCTCGCCAGCAACTGATCGTTCTTTCCCACCAGTTCGCTCTCGCTCAGGCCTGTCAAGTTGGTCAACGCGTCGTTGACGAGCGTGATCCTGCCATCCGGGGCCGTCAGGATGAATCCTTCGCTCATATGCTCGGCGAGGTATTTG
>JADLCA010000720.1 GCA_020847495.1 Candidatus Hydrogenedentota bacterium
GCCGGGACATCCCAATCTCCTTAGCTTCGCTCCAGGGAAATGAAAGAGAAGACAGCTTTAACGCGAAGGCGCGAAGACTCGAAGGAAGAGGAACTCAATCCGTGGCTTCGCTTCGCGGTCTTCGCGGCTTCGTGGTGAGATGATCTTGTATTGCGTTCAGCTCGGTGCTTTGGCTTCGTGCAACGTTGACGGAGTTCTCGCGACCGTGGGGAAGTGGCGGACAGGAATGTCCGCCCTCCTGGCAGGTGCGAATCCATTCACTTATTCGCTCGAATATGAATAGGCGTCTTAATGTAGCGCAGGCGTCCCGCCTGCATCTTCAGAATTGCATTTGGGACGCCTGCGCTAAAAAGTCAGTGGTCTACACCGTCCACGGCGCGCGGTAGTCGCGCGTGAGCCAGGCGGGGTTGCCGCCATCCTTGTCGAAGCGCATGCGCTTGGGTTTCCACTTGATGATGCTGTGGTTGTAGTAGGCCTGGTTCATCAGGTGGCAACAGATCGCGCTGCGGCCGCCGACCTCTTCATTGGTGATCGGGCGCTTGCGGCTCTTGACGCACTCGACGAAGTCCATCAGGTGGTTGTCGCTGTCGTACAGTTTGATCCGGGCGTTCTTCAGATACTCGTCCTCGGCGATGTGCAGGGCGGCGGCCAGCGTGCCGTCGGCGCGGTCGCGGAAGCCGGCGACTTTCTTGCCGCCGAGGTATAGCTCGAACTTGCCGCGGTTGACCTTGACCTCGCCTTCTGTGCCGAAGAATTCCGCGCCGAATCCGTTGACGTGCACCACCTTCACGCCGTTCGCATAGACGAGCACCGCGCCGGTGACCGCCTTCGGATCGTCCGGCGGTATGGCTTGAACGGGCCCGCTGTCATCCATGCCGAGTCCCCATTGCGCGATGTCGATGTGATGGGCGCCCCAGTCGCACACCATGCCGCCGCCATACTCTTTGTAGTTGCGCCAGTTGGGGAAGTGATCGTGGATGCCGCGCGGGCTGAGTTCGGAATTGTATGGACGCATGGGGCCGGGGCCGATCCACATGTTCCAATCGAGGCCGGGTTCCATGGGCTCCTCGGGCAGATCGCAGGGGACCCCGGGTGGGCCGAAACTGCAATCGACGCGCTCGATCTTGCCAATAACTCCATTGCGCACGAGTTCGCACGCGACCCGGAACTCGCGCATGGACCGCTGCATCGAACCCGTCTGCAGGACGCCCTTGTTGGCCTTCACCGCGTTCATCACCGCGATGGCCTCGTGGATGTTGTGGGTCAGCGGCTTCTCGCAGTAGACGTCCTTGCCGGATTCGAGCGCGGCAATCGTGGGAATCGCGTGCCAGTGGTCCGGCGTGGCGATGCACACCGCGTCGATGTCGTCGCGGTCGATGATCTCGCGGAAGTCATTGCAGGCCATGCAGTCTGCTGAACCCTGATCGGGGTTCTGCGCGTAGAACTCGTTCACGAACTTCTGCGCGTCCAGGCGGCGCGTGGTATCCACATCGCACACGGCCACCACCTGGCATTCCTTGTAGCGGATAAAGGTCCCGAGAAGGTGATGGCTCTGCTTGCCCATCCCGATGAAACCCATGACGATGCGGTCATTGGGTTTTGTTTGGGCGGCCCATACGTTGGATGGCAGGATTAACGGAGCGGCCGAAGCCGCGGCCATGCCCTTCAAGAAGGTTCGTCGGTTAGTCTTCATACGGTGATTTCCCCTGAGAATAGTACCCCGGTAACGTTCCCCAGAGTATGGAGCCAAACGGCTGCGAATCACAAGCGCGAATACCGTCGAACCGGCACACCCCTCCTTCCCATCATTCCCATTCTTTCCACCCGGCGACTGGACTCCCTCGTAAACCTCAAGGTAACATTGCGTGCAAAGAAGAAGGGATTGCCAGGCATGCAGAAACGCATACGTCAGTTGGGTTGGCTGGGTTTCGCCGTTCTCACAGCGGCCGCGTGCGCCCGCGCCGCTTCCTTGAGCGAGGCGGCCAGCCTTTACGAGCAAGCGGGCCAGGAACAAACTGCCCTTAACGCGGCCGCCGCTCAGGGCGATGAAGCGGCAATGCGCCAGCATGCGGAAAGGTCCAATGAACTACTGAAGCAAGCCCGCGAGGCCTACGACTCCGCGGGCGCGGCCTCCGCGGACGACCCGGATGTACTCGGTGGATACGCCCGCCTCCTGAACGACATGGAGGACTACGATCTCGCGGAACAGGCTCTGCTCCAGGCTGTGGCCCTCGAGCCTGACCGCGCAGAACGCTGGTTCGCCCTAGGCGAAACTCAAGGTCTCCTGGGTACTCAGGGCGCGAACCGCGCCGTGCGCTCGCTACGCAAGGCGCTGTCCCTCAGCGATGACCCTGAAATGAACTCGCGCATCCATGCTGCGCTCGGCGCCGCCTTTCTACAAGAGGGCCTCTACACCTTGTCCCGGGAATCTCTCGAAGCGGCGTTGAAGGAGCAGCCCGGCCACATCGGCGCCGCCATCACCCTCGCCTCCATTGATGTCCGCGAAGGCGCGATTGGCGCCGCATCCGCCCGCCTCGACAGTCTGGGTGAGTTACCCCCGGGGTCGCTCGACCTCCTTCAGCGCTCCATGAATAAGGCTCTCGCTGATTTCGACCGGTCGCGGCGCTGGATGGACGACACCGCGGCCAATCACCTCGCCTATGCAAAACTCCTCGTGCGCGCGGGCCGGATGCAGGACAGCCCGCTGCCGCTCGAACGTGCCGCACAGCTCGACCCCAACGACGTGGTCACGTGGAACCTCCTGGGCTCGGTTTACCGGGGCCTCAACCACGTGGAAGGCGCCCGCCGCGCCTTCGAGAAGTCGCTGGCCATCAACCCCAACCAACCGCGAACACAGGAAGCGCTCCATGAACTCGGTGCCTCGGCAGCTCCACCTGCCGCCCCGCCAGAGACAGTCCCCGCGACGCCATGACTCAGCGAATAGGTGGGCAAAAGCGGTCAAGCGCACGTGGTCGCCGAGCGGATTTCAGTGGAGTTCGCTGTACTCACCAGCGTGAGCGGGCCTAAGGGAAACTTGATTTAGATAAGCGATTTAGTCATAATTCTCTTTCCGCTGCGTGAGGTTCCATCGCAGCGTTAGGCGTGTAGTCCGCATTAAGTCGATAATTAAGATAGGGATTGTCGTATGGTCGCCGCTCTCGTTCACAACTGGCAGGCATGTCTCACGTTGCTGGTCGTCCTGTGTGTCCTCGCCGCACTCATCCGAAACTACGCCCCGGATTCCGTGCTGCTCGCAGGCACAGTCACGCTGGCTCTTGTGGGTGTAATCACGCCAAGTGAAGCCTTTGCCGGTTTTTCCAACGAAGGCATGCTGACCGTTGCGGCCCTTTTCGTCGTGGCCGCTGGTTTGCGCGAAACCGGGGCGCTGGACACCATCGGCAGTTTCGTGCTGGGAACGGCCCGCACGGAACGCGGCGTCATGGTGCGTCTGGCGGGGAGCGTGACGGGCATGTCGGCCTTCCTGAACAACACGCCCATCGTGGCAATGTTCATCCCTATCCTCACGCGCTGGTGCGCCAAGCACGACACCTCCCCGTCGCGCGTCTTGCTTCCGCTTTCGTATCTCACCATCCTCGGTGGGACCTGCACCCTCATTGGCACGAGCACGAACCTCGTCGTGAATGGCATGCTCACCCAAGCGCAGGCTGGCAACCCCAGTCACCCGGTAGAACTGACGCCCTTTGGCCTTTTTGAGGTGACATGGGTGGGCCTTCCCTACGCGATCATCGGCGCGCTGTACCTCCTGACTGTCGGCTACCGCCTCATTCCTGTACGCAAGGACTTCCTCGAACAGATGAGCCAAACCGCGCGCGAATACCTCGTCGACCTTCGCGTCGAGCCCGGTTGCAGCTACATCGGCAAATCCCTGGAAGAGGCGGGGCTGCGGCGCTTGCGAGGACTGTTCGTCGTGGAGATTCAGCGGGGAGAGCAAATCATTTCCCCAGTCGGCCCCGACCAGCGGCTCGCCGCGGGCGACGTCCTCACCTTCACGGGCGAGGTAAGCACCATCGTCGACCTGGAGCGCGTGCCCGGGTTGGTCCCTATCGCGGACGAAGGGTATGAGTCACAAGCCCTGCGCCAACGAGGGCGCATGCTATGCGAAGCGGTAGTGTCGGCCACTTCACCCGTGATCGCGAAGACCATCCGCGACTCCAACTTCCGCGCCGTGTACAACGCGGCCGTGATCGCGGTGCACCGCGGAGGAGAGCGGCTTCAAGGGCGCGTCGGCGACATCGTGTTGCGCGCAGGCGATACCCTGCTCTTGCAGGCAGGTCCGCATTTCGCTGCCGCGCACCGCAACGACCCCGACTTCTATCTGGTCAGCGGCATCGAAGATTACCGTCCCGTGCGCCACGACAAGGCCGGCGTCTCGATTGCCCTGCTCGCTATCCTGGTTGCGTTGATGGCCACGCAGGTGCTCAGCATCGTCGTTGCGGCCTTTGTCGTTGCGGGCCTCATGATACTGACACGCTGCATTCCGGTCAGCGCCGCCCGGCAGAGCCTGGACTGGCAGACCTTGATTACCATTGGCGCGTCATTCGGCCTGGGAAAGGCCCTCGAGAACTCCGGCTTGGTCCATTTCGTCGCGCGCCACGTCGTCGATGAGATGGGCAGCTGGGGTCCCATCGCTATGCTCGCGGGAATCTACTTGCTGACTAGCATCGTCACGGAGATCATCACCAACAACGCCGCGGCCGTCTTGATGTTCCCCTTCGCCGTCGCCATCGCGAACGAAGCCAGTGTCAGTCCGCGTCCCTTCGTGCTGGCTGTCATGTTCGCGGCGTCCGCCAGTTTCATGACCCCCATCGGCTACCAGACCAACCTCATGGTCTACGGCCCCGGCGGCTACCGATTCACCGACTTCTTCCGCGTTGGCATGCCGCTCAATCTCATCCTCTGGGTTTCTGCCATGATCCTGATTCCGTTCTTCTTTCCGCTATAGTCAGGGCCTGTCCCGTGACTCTGTCCCTCGAAATGCGGTAGCATAAGTCTCCCGTGAGAACGGGCCACTAGAAGGGGAGTCACGAATGAGAGCCATGATAGGAATTGCCGCATCAATCATCCTGGGCGCGACCGCGCCACTTGCACACGCCGACGTGGAGGTTACGAAACTCCGCTGCGAGTATCGCGCGAACCCACTCGGAATCGACGTCGCCGCGCCGCGCCTGAGCTGGGTCGTCGACAGCAGGGAACGCGGCCAGGTCCAGACCGCCTACCAGATCCTCGTCGCCGACACCGAAGAGGCTCTGAACGCCGACCAAGGCGTGCGCTGGGACTCGGGCAAAGTGAAATCCAACCGCGCCATCCACATCACGTACGCGGGCGCCGCGTTGAAGTCCCAGGACCGCTGCTACTGGAAGGTCCGCGTGTGGGACAAGGACGGCAAGGAGTCCAAGTGGAGCAAGCCGGCCCTCTGTACCATGGGGCTTCTCACTCCTTCGGAGTGGAAGGGCTCCTGGATTGGCCTCGATGGCGTCGAGACTGCCACCGATCTGAGCGGCGGCAAATGGATTTGGTTCCCCGAGGGCACCCCCGCGCAGAGCGGGCCTTTAGCATCGCGCTTTTTCCGTCGCGTCATCACGTTGCCCGCGGAGAAGACGCTCCGCAAAGCGTCCGCACAGTTCGCGGCCGACAACCGCCACGCCCTCTATATCAATGGGCAGCGTGTGGACACGGGAAGCAGTTTCAAGGCGGCCGCCTACGTGGATATCACCGCGCATCTGCAACCCGGCGACAACATCGCCGCCGCGCAGGCCGACAATGAAGGTGACGCCGCCAATCCCGCAGGGCTCATCGGCATTCTCCGCTTTGAGTTTATGGATGGCGAAAAGCTGACCGTTACTACAGATGAATCGTGGAAAGCAGCCGAGGCCGCGCAGGGCGAGTGGTTCGCCCAGGCGTTCGACGATTCGCAGTGGAAACCCGCCATGGTCCTCGGCGAGCACGGCATGGACCCCTGGGGCAAGGTGACCACCGAAGAGGCGCGCGAACTGCCCGCCCGCTATCTGCGCCATGAATTCAACACGGACAAGCCCATCCGGCGCGCCACCGCGTACATCAGCGGCCTCGGCCTTTCCGAACTCTATCTCAACGGCAAGAAAGTGGGGAACGACGTCCTCACGCCCTCGCTCACCGAGTACACGAAGCGGACCTACTACCTCACCTATGATGTCACGGACATGCTGCGCCGCGGCGAGAATGCGGTCGGCGTCATCCTCGGCAATGGCCGCTACTACGCGCCGCGCTCGAACGTCCCCACGGCGATGCGTACCTTCGGTTTCCCGAAGCTCATGTTTGACCTGCGCATCACCTATGAAGACGGCAGCGAGTCGGTCGTTGCTTCGGGCACGGACTGGAAGCTCACGACTGAAGGCCCTGTGGGCAACAACAACGAATACGATGGCGAAGTGTACGATGCGCGCAAGGAAATGCCCGGCTGGGCCGAACCCGGCTTCGCGGATGAGGCTTGGGCGGCTCCACAGGCGGTGAGCGGTCCAGAAGGTCCGCTCGTGGCGCAGATGATCGAGCCCATTCGCGTCATTGAAACCCTGAAGCCGGTCAGCGTGAAACAGATCGAACCCGGCAAGTTCATCTACGATATGGGCCAGAACATGGTGGGGTGGTGCCTGCTCAGGGTCAAGGGTCCGGCCGGCACTACCGTGCGTTTGCACCACGCGGAGACTCTTAAGGAAGACGGCTCCCTCTATGTCGCCAATCTGCGCGGCGCGAAATGCGAAGCGCTGTACACGCTCAAAGGCGAAGGCCAGGAAGTGTACGAGCCGCGCTTCACGTACTTCGGTTTCCGCTTTGTGGAAGTCACCGGCTATCCTGGCGAACCCACGCTCGACGATCTCGAGGGCAAGGTCGTGCACGACGACCTCGAACGTATCGGACAGTGGGCCATCTCGAATCCGCTCCTGAATCAAATCTACAGCAACGTACTCTGGGGCGTTCGCGGCAACTACCGCAGCATGCCCACGGACTGCCCTCAACGCGATGAACGCCAGGGTTGGCTGGGCGACCGCTCCGCCGAGTGCCGCGGCGAAAGCTACCTCCACAACATCGCCCCGCTCTACAACAAGTGGCACACGGACATGCTCGATTCACAGAAGGAGAACGGCAGCATCCCGGACGTGGCCCCCTACTACTGGCCGATCTACTCCGACAACGTGACGTGGCCCAGCAGCTACATCATCGTTCCCGGCATGCTCTTCGACCAGTACGGCGATCGCTCCGCCTTCGAGCAACGTTATGATGGCATGAAGCGCTGGATCGAGATGATGCGCGGCTTCCTCGAAAAGGACATCATGCCCCGCGACACCTATGGCGATTGGTGCGTGCCGCCCGAGTCGCAGGAACTCATCCACTCGAAGGACCCGGCCCGCAAGACCTCCGGGCCGATCCTCGGCACAACCTACTTCTATCACACGCTGTGCCTGATGGCCCGCTACGCGGAACTTTTGGGCAAGACGTCCGATGCTACGGAATACCTCGGGCTTGCCGGCCGCATGAAGGCGGCCTTGAACCGCGATTTCTACAAGCTCGATTCAAACATGTATGACAATGGCACGCAGACCTCCTCAGTGCTGCCGCTTGCCTTCGGCATGGTGCCCGAGGAGAACCGCGCGGGCGTGTTCAACCATCTCGTCGATAACATCACTAACGTGACGAACAGTCACGTCGGCACGGGTCTCATCGGCGGGCAGTGGCTCATGCGCACCCTCTCGGACAACGGCCGCGCGGACCTCGCGTATACCATCGCCACGCAGAAGACCTATCCCAGCTGGGGCTACATGATCGAAAAAGGCGCCACGACCGTTTGGGAACTGTGGAACGGCGACACCGCGGACCCCGCGATGAACTCTGGCAACCACGTGATGCTCGTCGGCGACCTCATGATCTGGTTCTACGAGTACCTCGGAGGAATCCGGCCCGCCACCGACGGCACCAGCTTCCAGAACGCCACACTCAAACCCTATGTGCCCGGAGACCTCAACCAGATCGATGCGTCCGTGGCAACCATGAACGGACTCATCGAGTCGAAGTGGCGGCGCCAGGACGATGCCTTCCACTGGGCCGTGCGCATTCCCGCGAACGGGCGCGCGAAGGTCAGCGTCCCGACCCTTGGCTGGGGCGACGTCACCATCACCGAAGGCGGCAACCCGGTCTGGAAAGACGGCGCTTTCGTCGATGGCGTAGTGGGCGTTTCCGCGGGCGCTCCAGACGGCGACTGGATCACCTTCGAGGTGAAATCCGGGACCTACGCCTTCGAGTGCGTCCCCAAGAAGTAGTCCGTGAGCTACAGCAGGCAGGAAGTCGGCGCGAATAGGGGCACGGGCGTCTTGCCCGTGTGCCTTGTAGCCCGGGTTCCACGCCGGGCTACTTTGGAGGCAGAGGACACCTGCAATGGAGGGCGGGCGATATCGACGAGAC
>JADLCA010000721.1 GCA_020847495.1 Candidatus Hydrogenedentota bacterium
TAGCGGAAGATATCACACTACGGGGGCGCAAGTCAAACTTGGAACGCACTTTAGAGTATGGTGCGAACGCCGCAGGCCGGGACCGCTGTCCTCATGCCATTTGCGGTGTCAAGGCGAGTTCTCCCGTAACTCCCTGAAGGAGATAGTTTAGAACATCCTCAGCGCTGTACGACAGACAGCCCGGGCGGAGAAAGCGCCCCAGATCTTTGAGGTCATCCCCGGCGGTGATGATGGGCAGTTCGGTGTTGCCCGTCTTCTGAGTCTGAGGGCACCCCACTGCCGCGGAAAGGGCGTTGCACAAGCACTTGCGCCCGTGGGTGTCTTCTTCCTTGCCGCCTTTTTTCAGATACTGGTCTACCGGCTCGGCAGGACAGCGGAAGCCTACGCTGCCGTTCTCCTTCTTGTAGGCCTGACGCAGGAAGCCCAAGTCGCAAATGCGCGGTCTTTCGGCGTACAGGCCCTGTTCTGCAAGGGTATCCGGCACGGAGGCCACCTTGAACGGAAAGCCGGTGGGCGACGCGAGGGGGTCGGTGAACACGTTCATGTCGCCTGCGGCCACAACTTCAAGTGCGGCTTGCTTGATCTCAGGAGTGAAACCTGATTCCTCGCAGAAGGCAAAGGCAGTGCCGACCTGCACACCTTCGGCGCCCAAATCCAACGCTTCTTTGACGCGCTCCGGAGTTCCGTAGGAGCCCGCAAGCCAGAACGGACGCCCATGGGCCTTAATCGCATTCAAGTCCACAACATCTTTGGGGCCGTACACCGGCTCTCCACCGGGGCTCAACGCGCTTTGCCCGCGCGGCGGCGCGTTGTGGCCGCCGGCAGTGGGACCTTCAACGACGAAACCGTCCACCCGGCCAGTCGCCTTCTTCACCAGCGCGGCCGCAAGCACCGCCGAGGCGATGATGGCCAGGAAGAGCGGCCGTTTGAGAGCCTTGATAGGGTCGGGCATGATGCGCCGGGGGTCAAACACGGTGACGTGCTCGTCGCCGGGCGACGCGCCGTCCACCTGGACATTCAGGCGCACCGGTTCGTGGCGGGACAGGCCGTCCAAGAGTCCCGGGATTTCCATGGGAATCCCCGCGCCCATCAGCACGTAGTCGACGCCAGCCAACATGGCACCGAACAGGGTGGAAGGATTGGGAAGCCGGATTTTCTCCAGCAGATTAATGCCGACGACGCCGTCGTGGTCCTCTTTGGCCAGGTAGACTTCTGAATAGCTGGACGCGACCGTCAACTCGAGAAGGTCTTGCGGCGGATTGAGCGTGTACATGGGGTGCAACTTGAACGGGGTATTCGCGGGACCGCGCGCAGGCCTATACCAGTCCTTGAGGACCCGCTCGGCAATCTCCGGGACGGGGAAAGTCGCGAGCGCACGGCGAACGTGCCCACCAGGATCCCCCGCCTGAAGCTTCCGGCCGACCACGGTGGCGAGGGCTGTGCCGGAAACGACGCCGAGTTGGCCTCTCATGGAGACAGCCTTGGCCAGCAGCCAATTGGAGACGGCCGCCCCCATGCCTCCCTGGATAATCGTGGGATATCTCTGCACGCGCTAGTTTCCTTCCTTACCCCCAAGAACTCTTGACATTGAACTGGCCCAACGGGGCGACCCCGCCGCGACAGGAAGTATCCCCCCAATCACATTCCTGGGAATTGCCCCGAGCTACGGAATGACTCGTACCCTGCGTGGGACGAGAGACGATTCACTACGTATTATCTCTTGATCGGCAATGGGAATCAATCTCGCGCCCACTTGGAGAAAACGAGGACTCCTAATCGAGAAATCACCTCGGCTTTGGCGGAGTGCGAGGGAGCATCCGGGCACTTGACGCCTGGAGTTCCTCGAGCGTGGCCGCGCCGTCTCCATTCTGGTCTGCCTCGCGAATCCTAATATGCAGCGATTCAGGGACTTCGGCCACGGCCAACCGCCCATCGCCATTGGTATCGTAGCGTTTCATCAATTCCGGAATGGCGGGGAAACGTCCCTCACGGAGACCTCGTGCGGGCCCGCCCGCCTCGAGCATTCGCTTGCCCGCGGCAATCAGTTCTTCCTTGGACACGGCCAAGTCACCATTGGTGTCAAGCTGTTTCGGGTCGTATTGCCGGATACGGGGCGCCTCATCCCGGGTCAACACGCCGTCACGGTTTGCGTCATGCTCGAGAAAGAAGCGGTCGAGATTCGGGAACGGGTCGTCCGAATTCTCGGGTGGCGGACCGCCTTCGAGTGGTGGAGGTGGTAGAGTAGCGCCCGCATCCAAAACTGGACCGGATTCCGCACTGGGAGGCGGTGTGCTTGCATTGTTCACGGGAGCCGCTCGCCCTTCTTCGGATCCAGAGTGCCTCATCCGGTATCGGGCGCCCAACGCCCCCGCAACCAGCAGGCAAAGCACTACCACGGCCAGCAGCCCGGCGCGCTTCCACATGGATGGTAGAGACCAGCTCCAGTTAGTGGTGGAGCCACGCGGGTGAGCAGGCATCGTCCGCATCTGAGAAGAACCGGTATCCGCGATACCTCTTGTCAGACTGAGTCCGTCGCGAATGCGGGCCAGGTCCAGCAAAACTTCGCGGGCGGTCGAGTAACGCATCGCGGGATTCTTCTGAAGTAGACCGCCAATGAAGTCGTGAACGGTTTGGGGCACCCCAGTGACGTAGTTGTCCAGCGGCTCCGGCCGGTCCAGGGTGATACTGCGAATCAGTGTCGCGGGGGTGTTGCCCGCGAACGGGATGCGTCCCGACATCAGTTCGTACAGCGTCACCCCGAGGGAAAACAGGTCACTGGCGGGTCCCACTTCGCCCATCCCGCACTGTTCGGGAGACATGTACTGGGGCGTCCCGATGAAGGTTCCCTCGGAGGTGAGCTGGGTCTGGGCCTGCATGACCTTGGCGATGCCGAAGTCGGTGACACGGACGCGGCCCTGCCGGTCCACCAGCACGTTGGCGGGCTTGATGTCCCGGTGAACGACACCGTGCCCATGGGCGCACTCGAGCGCGGAGGCGATCTGCGCGGCGATACCCAATGCGCGCTGCCAGTGCATGGGGCCTTCCTGCTTGATCAGGGTCTCAAGGGAGAGGCCATCCACGCATTCCATCGCGATGTAGGGGATATCGCCTGTCAAGCCGACGCCATACACTTGCACAATGTTGGGATGGTTGAGCTTGGCAGCGGCTTTCGCCTCGCGCTCAAAGCGTTGGACGATTCCCTCGACATGGAGGTAAGACGGGAAAAGCACCTTGAATGCCACCGGCCGGTCCAGAGTCGTGTCGCGTGCCAGATACACGGCACCCATGCCGCCTTTGCCAAGGCAGCGCAGAATGGCATATTGGTCAATTTGCTTGCCGCCGAGGTCTTCGTCATGAGGACCGATCATTGCTTGGTCTGTGTACCCCCTGAAAGCCCTGGGATATGCGCAAACGCATCCATCAATACCATGCTCGAACCGCTGGCCACGCCAGGGACAAATAAGTATACTCTATCGGATGAAACACCGCATAGACGGAATCGTAACAGGTCCAAAGCAGGAGAATGACTTATGACGTTTTCGCGCAGAGATTTTGTGGCCGCGTTGTTGTGCTCGGGTACGGGCGTGGCCTTCGCGGCGGAACAAGGCGGCAGTGCGCCGGCTGACGGAAAGCATCCCGTTTTCGTCGTGGCTACGATAGAGGTGAAACCCGGCAAACGCGCGGAGTTTGTGGAGATCTTCAAGAGCAATGTCCCGAATGTCCTCGCGGAAGACGGGTGCGGGTTTTACGAGCCCGTGATCGATGTCACTTCAGGCATCGGTGCCCAAGCCCCGCTTCGCGAGGACGTGATGACGGTCGTGGAGAAATGGGCCAGCCTGGACGCCTTGCTCGCCCACCTCAAAGCGCCGCATATGGATGCCTACCGGGAAAAGGTGAAGGACCTTGTCGTCAAGGCCACGCTGAACATCATGAAACCGGCTTGAGTCGTGGTGGGCGCCTGTCGCCGCAACCGCCTTTGCAGAGCGGTGGAGTAAACCAGCGTGACAAGAAACCATGCCCCGCAGTTCCTTGCCTTGGTCAACGATGCCCGGTCACGCGTGCGCGAATGCACGGTGGCGGAAGTCCACCAGCGAATTGAAGCCGGTGAGTACTTCAATCTCATTGACGTGCGCGAAGAGTCGGAGTTTGCCGCCGGCCGTATCCCTACCGCGTCTCACCTGGGAAAGGGCGTGATCGAACGCGACATTGAAACGTGCTTCCCGGACCCGGCCACAGAACTTGTGTTGTATTGCGGGGGCGGCTACCGGTCCGTGCTCGCGGCGGACGCCCTCCAAAGGATGGGGTACACGAACGTCATCTCGATGGATGGTGGCTACCGGGGCTGGAAGGAAGCGGGGTATCCGCTCGAACACTGAGCGACTGGCTGGACTGGGGCATATAGCGCATCCTGCGGCTGAGGTGCTGCGGGCACCCCGCTCAGACGGATCGGATCGATCCGACTGATCCGACCCATTAAGTACACGTGTGGCATCGGCGCACTCGCCTGTGCTCTTCGCCATTTTCGGAACTGTTGCTTTCTTGACAAGCACCGTAACCTGTGGTAAAGTTTGGCTGGTTTGACACGATTCGGGTGTTCTATGCCTTGCCGGAGGGGCATGTCGCCCTGAGGTGCTCTCCCTTGAGTGTGTCTTTCCATCCTATGTGATTACATTTTAACGGGTTACGGGTTTCCATTGGCTAAGTACTCGCGAGAAGTCGTCACTCAGGTCTTGACCGCGACCGATATCGTCGAGATCGTAGGATCGTTTCTGGAGTTGAGGCCTTCCGGAAACGGCCGCTACGTTGGCCTCTGCCCCTTCCATAATGAGAAGACCCCTTCCTTTCACGTAAGTCGTGACCGCCAGAACTTCTATTGTTTTGGGTGCGAAAAGGGTGGAGACGCCATCGGCTTCATCCGGGAAATGGAGGGGTTAAGTTTCATCGAATCGCTCCGCAAGCTGGCGGACCGGGCCGGAATCCAATTGCCCGCGATGACCGAACGCGAGGACAAGGACGAGTATTTGAGGTCGCGGCTCATCGAACTGGGGGCTTTCGCGGCGCGTTTCTACTCCGAGACGCTTCGCGAACCGCTCAAAGGGGGAAAGGCCCGCCAGTATGTGAAAACCCGGACGCTGGCCGATGCGACGATCAAGAAGTTTGGGCTGGGGTACGCTCCGGACGGGTACAGTTCCTTTCTGGATGCCGCCAAGGCGGAGAAGTTTCGGGAAAGCGAGTTGGATGCCTCGGGTCTCGTCAAACGCGGCGAGCGCGGCGGGTACTACGACACGTTCCGCAGCCGGCTGATGGTTCCTATCCGCGATGTATCAGGCAATATCGTTGCCTTCGGCGGACGCGACCTCACGGGCGCATCTCCCGCGAAATACATCAACTCGCCGGAAACGGTGCTGTACAAGAAGAGCCGGGTCCTGTACGGACTCCACGAGGCGCGCGATGCACTGCGGAAAGAGAAGCAAGCCATCCTCGTGGAGGGCTATTTCGACCTGATGCGCTGCTTTGATGCGGGCATCTGCAACGTCGTGGCCACCTGTGGGACGGCCTTGACCACGGAACAAGCCGCCCTTATCCGGCGTTATGTTCCAGAGGTGGTCGTTGTGTACGACGGCGACGCGGCCGGCGTGCGCGCGGCCTTGCGCGGCGTGGCGATTCTGACTGCCGCCGGACTTACCGTGAGGGCCCTTGTGTTGCCCGACGGGAAGGACCCCGATGATTACATCCGCGACGCGGGGGCGGAAGCCTTCCGCGCGATGGTTGACAGTTCGCTGGACTTTGTGACGTTCTACATCAGGATGAATGCGGAACGCCTGGGCTCAATCGAAGGGCGCACGGACGTGGCGAAAGAGGTGTTCACCATCGTGCAGGGCGTCGATGACCTCATGCGCGTGGATGAGTATTTGAAACGCGCGGCCCTGGAACTGGATCTGGACCAGTGGCGATTGAGGCAGGAGTTTGAAGCACTGCTCCGGGGACGCGGGACGCCGGTCCAAGCCGTTGCCGAGGAGAAGCCCGCCCCCAGGCGGACGTCTCAGGATGACCGCGATTTTTTGTCCGTCCTCCTGCATTCGGAGCCTATGCGGGAGCGCGCCGAGAAGGAGTTGAAGGGTATCGCGCTGAAACCGGGGCCCTTCGCCGAGGTATTAACGGCTATATTGGCGGGCGTCCAGGAACGATACGAGGACGAAGCCTCGGCCAGCCTTTACGCCGCTGCGTCCAACCGGCACGAGACTACCGCCGACCAAGCGGAAGTCCTGGTTTCGCGCCGGATTGTGAGCCTGAAGCGCGAGGCGCTGCTCCTGGAGGAGCAGGGACTGGAAGAGGCCATCCGGCAGGCGAAGAAGCAGAATGACACCGCCCGCGAGACCGAGCTGGTCTTGCGCCGGATAGGCATACGAAAAGAAATAGATGGGCTCGGGGCCGCGTAGGCGCCCGGGTCTTAGAGTATTGGCATTACGGAGCAATCATGACCAAGTCGCGCGAGGGTGGAGCAGAACAGACTATGTCCAAGACATCAATGCGTGAAGCAGTGAAGAAGAAGGCGCTGGAGTTGGCCAAGGAAAAGGGCAAACTCACCTACGATGATCTCAACGAGATCCTGCCGGCCGACACGGGCTCCGGCGATATCTCCAAAGATATCGACGAGATGATGGTCATGCTCAGCGGCATGGATATCGACGTTGTGGATGACCTTCGGGTGGATGCTGAAACCCGGCAGGTCGAACAGCAGAAGGAAAAACAGGCGAAACGCGCGGAGACGCGCCGCGACGCCGCGCAGTCCCGCCTCGAGCGGGCCGACGACCCCGTGCGCATGTACTTGCGCGAGATGGGGCGCGTGCCGCTGCTGACCAAGGATCAGGAAGTCGCCATCGCCAAGCGCATTGAAGCGGCTGAGAACGACCTGACCGAGCTGCTCTTGAGCACGCCGTACACGCTAAAGGAGATTGGGATGCTCGCCGCGCGGATCATGGCGGGCCGCCTGAGCTTCGGTCAGATTACGGAGGTTGAAGACCCGAAGCTGCAGGACAAGTTCCTCAAGCGGCTGCCCGGGCTGATGGACGAGATGGTGGCGTTTGACCAGCAGGTCGAGAGCCAGGACAAGCGCGCGCGCCGTCCCAGCCTGAGCGAAAAGGCGCGCGAGAACATCTACGGGCGCATTCGGGAAATCCGCACGCAGCAAGCCGACCTGGTTCGCGAGTTTCATCTCAAGAACAAGGAGATCATGAAGATCGCCCGGAAGATCAAGAGTCTCAAGCGGCGCATCGCCACGTCGCGCGACGAGATCGACCGCGTCGAGCGCGAAGTCGGGTACTCCGCGGCCGAGATCAACA
>JADLCA010000722.1 GCA_020847495.1 Candidatus Hydrogenedentota bacterium
CGAACGGTGAATATTCGTAATGGCATTTCCGAAGCGGTCAACATGCATGACCACGCCGGCCACGATGCCATCGGCGGTCGTGTGGACGCCAGGAATCTCAAGCATGGTCAAGGTCGTCAGGCGTTCGCCTGCATCCTGCATGGGCACTCCCCGCGCCAGGGCTGCGGCAGCGGGGGCGAAAATGTCACGGCCATGAAACGTGGCGCTGATGGACGCCCGCATGAACTCCGGATTCGCGATCATGCGTGCCTCGCGGATTGCATGCTGGCGCGTGAATAAAGTGAGCAGGCCATTGTCTGGACACACAAAGGTGTGCTCTCCAGCGGAGACGATGATCGGCAAGCGGGCCGTGCCCACACCGGGATCCACCACCACGCAATGAATGGAATTTGCCGGAAAGCAGGGGACAGCCTCCGCGACGAACATCGCGCCTTCGAATACGTCCTGGGGCGCAATGTCATGGCTGAGGTCGATGACCCGCGCATCTGGACAGGCGGACAGAATGACCCCCTTCATCGCGGCCGCATAGGCATCGCGCGTGCCGAAGTCCGTGGTCAGTGTTATCAGCGGGGCCATGTAAGGGACTTACACTCCCGCGAGGCGGACGCAATTGCGGCCCGCGCCCTTCGCGGCATACAAGGCGCCGTCCGCGGCGGCGATGATTTGCTCGATCGTTTGGCCGTGTGAGGGCCATTCAGCCAATCCCTGGCTGATGGTGACCGAGTAGGGCACCCCTTCGTGCTCGAACTGCAGCCCGGCGATACGCTGCCGGAGGTTTTCCGCGAGCGCTTGGGCTTCCACGATGGATGTGGCGGGATACAGCATGATCGCCTCGTCGCCACCATAGAGCCCCGCCCGGTCTTGCGGGCGCAGGTTTGCCCGGATGGCGGCGCCCATTTCCTGGATGACCTTGCTGCCGCACAGGTGGCCGTGCGTATCGTTGACTTTCTTCAGTCCGTCTAGGTCGGTCATGGCCAGTGTGAAATGCGACCCCGGGCCATGCTTCTTGATTTCTTCCACAAGGTGGGGCTTGAAGGATTCCAGGGTCAATAGACCGGTTAACTGGTTGTAATGAATGCGCCGGTGAACTTCCTGGTGAAACTGAGAGTCCACGGCGTCCTGCAGCATGAACTTCAGCACCACGTCGCCGAGCTGAATCTTGTCGTTACTCGCGAGGCGGGCGGTCTTGACGGGCTGGTTGTTCACCCGCGTGCCGTTCATGCTGTTGAGGTCTGTAATTTCGTAATACTCGTCCGCATCCTTCTTAGCGAACGAGATGCGGGCGTGCTGTCTGGAAACGGACGGCAGATTGATGGAAATTCGCACGTCGGGCGAGCGCCCGATGGTCAATTCCGGCTCCTGGATCAGGTATTCCCGCCCGATTTCCCAGCCGGCAAGCACAACGAGACTGGCCCGCTGCCCTTCCTGCATCGCACGGATGGCCGCCAGCTCGTGGGCCATGATGAATTTCGTGGTGTCGCCAGAAGATTCTTTCGCCATGGTACCTTGCATCCAACTTTGGGCATTAATGATACCAAGGCAGACCAGGCTACGCAATGCTGCCCCGTCAGGGGCAATCGCACCTGAACTGCGGACCTGCATGAAGGGGATCCGTGCCGCCCAACGGGCCTCAGCATCCACCGCCCAGACATTCTACGGTGTAGTGTCAAGCGAATTGCCAGGCTACGAACAGTGCGAAGAGGCTTCCCGATTGCCGCAAACCGTTGAGGTCGACCGCCCATCACGCTCTTATGGCCTGAAAGGCCGAAATACTGAAAGCCCATTCGCGGCGTGTCCGCAACCAAACGAAGAGAGTTGTCCACCGATTTCACCGATTCAAGAAAGAGACCGACGATGAAAACCAGCAAGGGGGAACGGGCGTCTTGCCCGTGGTTTGAGGCCGCTCAATCGCAGATGCGCGCGGTTCGCAGAGGAACGCGGAGAATTGAGCGAACGGAACGCCCCTCTGGTACTGCCTCGCTCGCCGAGCGCGGCAGCACAAGACTCCGCTCATGGGATCGACCTAACGGTTCACATAATCCGCCGCTCGCGTCTTCAGGATGTACATTCTGACTACCCTGTAAGGGTTGCGTAGACGCCAGCCGCCAATCCCAAACATATCGT
The DNA here is from genome assembly GCA_020847495.1 of Candidatus Hydrogenedentota bacterium. Taxonomy (GTDB): domain Bacteria; phylum Hydrogenedentota; class Hydrogenedentia; order Hydrogenedentales; family SLHB01; genus JAHDWY01. Next base: position 2,125 of record JADLCA010000722.1, read on the forward strand.
TCATCAGATTAAACTGGAGCCATGCATCCCTTACAGGGAGCTCTTTTGCGACGTGCTGACCCCGGGTAGTCCCGCGTTCCGCGGGCCAACCCGGGGCTGCGAGTACATAGGCCCTTCAGGCCATTGCGGCGGCTCAACGCCGCCGATTTGCCAGTAAGCCTGGAGACCACTGCCAGAGCGTGCCTCACTCCGGCTCAGTTCACTCTGCATCGCAATTGACCTGTGGTAGCCTCCAACGAGAGGCGATACCAGCCGGGCTTCGTGGCGGTAAGGAGATGGGCAGCTCTGATGCGATTGCCCTGCGCCCCGTTGCACCCGGCACGGCGGCAGGGTATCCTTGGGCCCCAATCGCGGTACGGAAAGGTGTTTCATGGAATACGTCAAAATTGCGAAGGTATCCGATTTCGCCCAGCAACGATTCAAGAAGTTCAAGATACTAGCCCGTAATGTCGCTATCTTCCGGGACCCCGATGGCACCTTTTTTGCCACGGAGATTAGCTGCAAGCACCAGAACTGGGATTTGACCACCGGCAAGTTCCAGGGCGATATCGTGACCTGTCCCCGCCACCAGTGGGTCTACAACATCCGGACCGGCGACTGCCTCACCCATGATTCGACCCGCCTGCGCAAATACGGGCTGAAGGTCGAAGGAGAGGACATCTATATCACGCTGACACCCGTGGAAGAGTAGCCTGTACGCCGTTCCCGCGCAGCCGCCCCGGCGCAATGAGATAGGCTATGCCACCAACGCCTTGGCACGCAGGAATCTGCCGGGCATCTTCCTGCGAGTCCCGGAGGGACGTCCGAGAGTAGCCCCGGAATTCATTCCGGGGTACCAGCGGATTTCTTTTCCGTCCAATCCCGTAGGGACGGATTAATCCTGCGTTTCACCGAGTGCCACACGTGCCCCCGCGTGTATATGAAGTCCATCTGCACGGCATGCGCGCTGCCCGGATGCCGGCAGGTCACACTAGAACCATAAACGCTATCAGTTCCACCTCGACAAAGAGATGCGCGAGGAACGGCAGCAGGGCGTTTTTGCGGCGCACGGTCCACCACGTCAAGGCCACACTGAAGGCTACCATCAGGATCATCTCGGTCCAGTGTTTTTGGAGGTGGTAGGCACCCTCCGAAACCGGCACGACCAGCCATCCATAGCGCGGCCAGCGCGCGCTGAACGGCCTCACGAGAAAGTAGCGGTGAAGGAACTCCCA
>JADLCA010000723.1 GCA_020847495.1 Candidatus Hydrogenedentota bacterium
GGTCACCCACTGGGTGAGGGGACAGACCCCGTGTTTCGCTGCCGAGAGAGATGAGTCTCGGCGCGCGAAGCCTACGCGAAAGACGGGGTCGGTCCCAGTCAACTGTTAAGGGGGATCGAGGGGGAAGATCTTCTCTTCCGGCATGCGGAGCGGTGCTACGGTGATTCAGGCCGAACCGCGAAGATGTGGTAGACCTTGCCGCCTTCGCCGAGTTCCCAGACCCACACATCGATGCGCGGACGAGCCTGCTCGAGGTCAACCGTCCAGCTCTCGGAGGCAAACGGCTCAAGGGCAACGTCGCCCGGCCACATGGCTAACCGCGCGAAGAACTCCCTCCGCCCGTCACGCGTGCGGCGCAAGGCGATGTATCCGAGGTCCGCGTAGTTGGGAAGCGGTGCATCGAGAGTTTCCGCGACGACGCGGATCGGGAGCACGGAATCCGTCAGGAGACGCAGAGGCGAACCTGGAATCCACTGCCACAGCGGCTCGTCCGGCTGACTGCTCGACATCGGCGGCAGAAGATTGGAATCTCCCATATCGATGCGGACGCGTGCGCGCGCGTGTTGCCGGTCGCCGGGCCATCCCATGGCAAAGATCGCAGTCTCGTAGGTCCCGGCGGAGAGAGAGATTTCTCCCTGCAAGCTCGCGGAGCCTTGTGCGAAGAAATGCGCCGAGGCCACGGGCAGCTCGAAATTGGGCGGTGGTGCTTCGGGATTGTGCTGGTTGTAGACGTGCCATACCTCGTCCGCTGGGTCCGTTTCCATGAGTGACGCGACCGGGATGAGCGCATCAGACACGAAACACGACACGCGCGTTTGAACAGCCTTCCTGGAACGGTTGTCCAACAGAATGGTGGCTTTACCGGAGCCGTTGCGTCCGAACGGCTCCTCCTGGAAGTGAAGGGTGAGGTGACCATCTCGCGCATCCGGAGGCGACGGCACGAGCGCGTTGTCCAGCTTTTCCTTTGTGTAGGGTTGCTCGCGGCCCGCGATGCGTTCCATTGCGGTTGCGCCATCATCGCGGTCACGCAGCAGAACCGGCGCGTCCGTGGTGCGCTCGTACAAGACGAGTTCGATGCCCAGAAACGAGCGGTGGTCCACCTCGGTGAAATGCGCGTCGAGCCAATGCCACAGGTCCGTGGCGTTTCCGGCGAGGTACTTGCGTTCCCACTCCGCGAACACAAACCACACGCGGTGCGCGTCCGCGGTGACGCGTTGCGGCTCCTGGGGCCAGTAGTTTTCAAGCGCCGGGTCGTCGGTGTTGCGCGGGTTGCCCTTTTCGATATCGGAGATGAACTTCGCGCCAACGCCGCAGAAGTATTGCGGGCGGTCGCGGAATCCGTACCAGAAGAAGGGCAGCCAGGTCGCCGCGGCGGAGTGAGCGACGACGTCGCCGTTCTCCCAATGATCGAGCACGTAGCGGGCTGCGCCCGCGTAGTCGCGCGGCGGGTGTGTGCCCGGGCGGTGCGGAAAGTCCATTGCGGGAAAGATGCGAAGGTAGTGGTAGCCGAGACCAGTCGCGGCGCACAGTGTGAGGCAGAGCAGCACGGCGGCGCGTGGCGCACGCGCGGAGATGCTGGTTACGCCCACGGCAACGAAGAGATAGATCGCCATCGCATACGGAAGCATCGCGCGGATCAGAAAGATACTCTCTGTGAAAAGGGAGATGAGGTAGACGAGCGCGACCGGTATCACCATCCAGCATAGCAACAGCCACGCGGATTGCCGGTTCTTGCGGATTGCGGAGACGAGACCCCAGGCGAATGCCCCTGCGAACACGGCCACCGCGAGCGGATACCACTTCGGCGCTGTGTAGCCGAATGCGATTGCTTTGAAGTAGTAGAACACGCCCGCGGCCGAAGGAGGAGGTACCCACCACGTTTCGGAGTCGATCATGGTGCCCACGGCTTTGCGGATCATGATGCTCAGCCAAGGCAGGAACAAGAGCGCCCCGAGCGCGTTGCCCGCGAGCCATCCGCGCCAGCGGTCCCTCCGGCTCACAAGCTGCGCGACGGCCCAGAGGTTCAGCGCGACGAGCAGCGGACCCACGAAGATCTCCGTATAGCATCCCACGCCCGCCATGAGTCCATAGAGAAGCCAGTCGCGCAGGCGGTTCGTCTCGAACGCGCGGTGCAAGAAGATGCCGATCAGACACGCGACAAGCGGCAGGTAGATGTACTCTTTCAGGTCCTGCGAGTGATACACGTGCAGCGGGGCGATGGCCAGCAGCAACGCGGCAACGAGGCCTGTGCGCGCGTTGAACAGGCGGCGGCCAAGCAGGAAGATCGCCCACACCGCGAGCACGCCCGCGAGCGCGGGCAGAAGGCGCATCGTCCATTCGCTGCCGCCGAGGCCGATCGCGCGCCATGCCGCCGCGAGGATGTAGGGCAACGGCGGGTGATTGGAGATCAGCTTGCCCTGGATGACTGTCGAGTAGAGGTCTTCGCTGGCGATGAGGTTGTGGACCTCATCGTGCCAGTACGGAAAGGTGCCCAGGCGGATGAGGCGAAGGACTGTCGCCAACACGAGAATCGCGAGGAGCATGAGGCGCGTGGAGCGGAGATTGCCTTCTGCGCGCGGCACTACTTCGGGATGGCTCATCTGCAGCCTCCAGCCCGAAGGGGCGGCCTCTTATGTCCCCCTTTGAAGGGGGCAGGCCCGCAGGGCCGAGGGGGATGTGAAGCCCAAGCGTGACGGGTAGGTGAAGTGCGGGTGCAGCAAGATGAAGGCAAAGAGGAAGAGAAAGGCAAAGAGGAAGAACATCCCCCTGCACCCCCTTCAAAGGGGGACGTTTGCGACACATCGTCTAATGAAGAGGAAGATTCTCGCGGGCAGCACGTGTGCCTTTGATCAGAACGCGCGACCCGAAGGGCATGCGCATCTTCGGTCTCCCTTTGAAGGGGGCAGGCACGCAGTGCCGAGGGGGATGTTCTTTGCCCGCCACCGGCGCTTCGGGAAAACATATGCTGCCCTACCTTCCGTATCCGATGGCCTTGATGGCCTCTTCCGTATCCGGGTCAACGCTCGTGGTGGTGCTCGCCTTGCCGAAGTAAGGGTGCGCCTCCATGGCCTGATGGTGCGCGGCCAGTGCGGCGAGCAGCGAGTCTCCGGCGGCCGATGTCTCCGCGGCAGCTTGCTCACCCGGATCGGATTGCAGATTGAAGTAGCGGGTTGTCTCGGTCTTGCGGTTTACGATCGCCTTGTCCACTCCAGAGGTCACGCTCTCCAGATCCACATTGGACCCCGGAATCGAAGCCTGTGTCGAGGTGAAGACCGGCTTGTGCGGATCGAGTCCCTCGGGATTCGAGACGATATCGCGCCCTTGCCATTCGGGGCGCGGCGCAAGACCCAGGACCTGCGCACATGTTGGCAGGATGTCGATCGTTTCGACCGGCGCCTCGATCACGCGCGGCGCCGCGTCTGGCACGTGCACGATCAACGGCACATGCGACAATTCCTCATAGACGGTCTTGGCATGACCGATGGAACCGTGGTCCCACAGTTCCTCGCCGTGGTCCGCGGCGAACACAATCAGCGTGTTGGGATGGTTCTCGCGCAGGTAGGCAAGCAAGCGGCCTACTTGCTCGTCGAGATAGGCAGCCTCCTCGTCGTAGCGTTGGCGAATGTAGGCTTCCCCCTGGGGCGAGAGATTTCCGAAGCGCCGGTCCTTCGTTAGCCCCATTTCATACAGCACACGGTCGATATACGACGAGCCGTAGTCCGCGAGCAAGGCCTCGTCTTCCGTGGAAAGGGCGGGCGGTGCGCCCCGCGAATCGCGGAAAGGAGCCGGTGGATCGTACGGCGCGTGCGTATCCATGTAGTGAGCGTAGAAGAAGAACGGCCCCTCAAGCGTCTTCAGCGTTTCGATCGACTTATCCGTCACATCACGGCCCCGGTACTCCGGGTATTTGTGAAACACATATGAATCAAAGCCTTGGTCGAATCCGAACGTTTTCGTGATATTGGCATTCGTCTGAATTCCGGCGGTCGCGTAGCCATTACTCTTCAGGAAAAGGGCCATGGTCTCGAGGTGGCCGGTCAGCACATCAGCTTGGGGCGGTTGGCCCTCGTAGATGGTGTCATGAATACCGAAGAGGACCTTGTGCACTTCCGGATACAGCGAGGTGAAAATCGAGGCCATGGACGGTTTGGTCCACGTGGCCTGCACGTGGGCATTACGGTAGTCCCGCGATTGCGATGCGAACTCGCGCAGCCTGGGCATGAGCGGCGTGCCGTCGTACTCCGCGGTGAAGCGGTCCATGCGTAGCGCATCGGCGACAATGAGGACGACATTGAAACGCGTCTCCTCGACAGGCGTTGCAGCGCGCTGGCCGCATCCTGCGCACAGGATCGCGCAAAGAGAGATGCATTGCATGAAGCGAGTCACGTTTTCAGAAACTCCCTTTGTTGCAGAGGCTTTGCCCGGCGGCCATCGCTACAGTTCATTCAAGCCAAACTTCTTCATGAGCGCGCGCTCGAGGATCGCCGCAGGCACGAGGCGTTTCAGGAGCGGGTACCGATACCCGCCATGCCCCACGCGCAGCACGCGCGGCGGACGCGCCTGCGTCGCGGCTTTCACGATCTGTGCGGCCACCCTTTCCGCGCTAGCGGCGGCAAGTTGCGAGTACTGCGCGCGCGTTTCGAGATGACTAGACAACGCGGCATACACGGAGCCTTCCGGAAGATGGACGTGCTCGGCCTGCTTATCGCCAAGGCGCGATTTCACCCCGCCGGGTTGCACAATGAGCACGTGCACGCCGAAGGGCGCAAGCTCCATGCGCGCCGATTCGGACAACGCGTGCAGGGCCGCCTTCGACGCGCAATACGAGCCCGCGAAGGGCGTAGTCAAGATGCCGGATACGCTGCCGATCTGCACAATGCACCCGTGCCGCTGACGAATCATGTGCGGAGCAACCGCCTGCATCATTGCGACCGCGCCGATCACATTGGTTTCCATCAACAGGCGCAACTTCTCGAGAGGCACGTCGATCATCGGATTGATCAGGCCAAAGCCTGCGTTGTTGACGAGAATATCGACGCGGCCCGCGTCCTGGACCACGTGTGCCGCGGTGCGCGCGATGGAATTCGTGTCAGTCACGTCCAGCGGAAAGGTATGGATGCCTTCACTCTCGAGGTCCGCGAGCGTATCGACACGGCGCGCCGTGGCGTAGACACGATGTCCGGCATGTGCGAAAGCGAGAGCAAGGGCGCGCCCGATGCCGCTTGAACACCCCGAGATCAAGACCACGTGCTGTGAGGCCATCATGTCCTCCGCGCTGACAGGCAGTCTTCGCTCATTCGTACGGAAGCGGGTCTTCGAGGCCGGCCTCTTTGAATGCCTTGAGACGTTCGACGCAGGTGGGGCACACGCCGCAGGCGCGGGCGCCGCCCCGATAGCACGACCATGTCTGATTGAAAAGCACGCCGAGGTCAACACCCAGGCGGACGGAGTCCGTCTTCTTCTTGCTCACGAAGGGCGCATGAATCGTCACGGAGTCGCGGCGGTTCAACGCGAGGACGGCGTTCACGCGCTCGAGAAAGTCCTTTGTGCAATCCCAATAGCCGTATTCGTCCAGCGCCTGGGCGCCGTAATAGACGTCGCGAATGCCCTGCGCCTCGGCATACGCCGCGGCGATGCTCAACAGAATCATGTTCCGGTTCGGCACGTAGGTCGGGGGTTGGTCGAGGTCGCCCGCCGCGAGGTCCTTGAACTCCGGCACCGACTTGCCGCCGGCGATGAGGGCCGATGCGCCGCGCACGAGTCCGCCCATGAACGAGATGTCGATGATGCGGTGCGCTTCGGCATCCACGGCGTCAGCCTGCCAGCGGGCGCAGTCCAACTCTTTCGCATGGCGTTGGCCGTAGTTGAAACTCAGCACATGAATGGGCGCGCGTTTCAGGTTTCGCGCCACGTAGTGCAACAAAACGGAGGAATCAATGCCGCCGCTTACGAGAACGACTGCGCCTTGGCTCATGTTCTTGCTCATTTCCAGTAGACCTTCTTTTCCCGGGGCCTGATTCATGCGGGGTACTCCGCATCACGGTGCAGGTTTTGGCGGACGTTTTCAACTTATACGCGCGCAGGTGGGAGGGAAGAGGCTTTCGCGAAGTCGGAATTATGCAATGGCCGCATCAATGAAGACACAGGCGAGGGCGCCTGTGCCACACGCGCTTGCCGTGCCTGTAGGGGTTTTCCTGTCTTGCCGACCTCGGTTTGCGAGAAGACTTCAAGAATTTCAGACAAACGAGGAATGGTAGATGGAAGTGTGGCACAGGCGCCCTCGCCTGTGTCCCATTTCCATTGCCCCAGGCATGGCGGACGGCTCAAAGCAGAAGCAGGCCTCCGCACTCTCGAAGCGAGCGCCACCAGGAGCGCCGGCATCCCTGCCGGCTCTTGGAAAGGTCCACAGATGCTCGACGAGCCTAAGGATAGCGTGTGGGCGCAACGGGACATGGCGGTCTACTTGTCTGGCAATAGCCATTCCCCGTGCAGCGACACGGAGGGTTCTCGGATAGCGTTTCTGCTCATGGCTACGGATAGCGCTGTGCCGCCGCGCTCGGCGAGCGAGGCGGTACCAAGAGGCGCCTCGCCTGTGTCCCATTCTCACTTTTCCAGCATCCACGCGATTGCGGCGTCGTGCCACTCAATACGGCTGCCGTGACCGGGAACGGGGACGACTTGCAGGGTCACGTCCGGCGTGAGGCCCTGTTCCTGGGCGGCTGCGGCCAGGCGGCGCGAGAAGGCAACAGCCCGATCCGTGCCCACGCGATCATCCGCATTCCCGATGATGATCCACAGTGGACGATTGCACAGAGCTGCGGCGCTATTCTGGAGGTCCAACTGGCGCGTGAGCGGGTCGGCGTCCAATCCCTCAAACTCGCGCAGGGCTGGCAGTTCGGTCACGGGGGCGTACGCGGCGACGGCGCGGATCTTCGGGTTCGCCGCTGCGGCCTGGCACGCCATATAGCCGCCGCGCGAAGTGCCCTCCGCGTAGATGCGCTCCGGGTCGGCGACACCGCTTGCGATGAGATGATCAAGGACATCGTTCACGCGGCGTTGCCAGTCCGTCACGATGTTCTCGCCATTCTCGACGCGGTCACGCCAGCCTTCGAGCTGCTGGCGCTCGCCTTCGCGGTGATCTGCGCCATGGCAGGGCAGGTCGAGGGCGACGACGTTCCAGCCCTTGCCATGAAGGATGCGCGGCGAGGATCCGTACATCTCGTGCGTAAGCGTCTCCTCCGCTGTGGTCGCGCATACCAGCAGCGTGGGAGCGGGGCGCTTGGCGGCAGGGAGAATGGCGAAGGACGTGCCCGCAGGTGTGGTACTCACTTCCAGGGTCGAAACCGCCGGAGCGATATTTCCAGTTTCGCGTAGGTACAAGGCGTAGACGCGCGGTTCGGCCGCACCTTCACGCTGCACGCGTACGCGGAAGCGGACCGCCTTGCCTCCGAGGGCGCCCAGCGTACTGTCCGCCCACGCCACGGGACAGTCCAGTCCGTCGGTCCCGTTGACGGTCCCGGCGCGGTCCCCGGAGTACTCGGGCAAGAGATTGAAGCGCTCGTCGCTGATGTCCACGCGCATACCCGCAACGGCATCGGCGTTCAATAGAAGCTCGCAGCCGCCCTCAGGCAAGTTTACCGGCGCGGTCCAGAACGAGCCCTCGCTTTTGCCGGGCACGAGCCCGAGCGCGCCCCAGCGGTCGCGGGGCAGTGTGGCGAGCGCGACCTCGGCGTAGTAGTCCTGCTCTTCGATGCCCGGTTTCAAGGAGCCCGCGTTGCGCCAGCGGCCGTGGTAGATGCGCGTCTCGTCACCCACGTTCAGGATGCCGTTGGCCTGGCACAGGACCGTGTTGTAGCTCTTGCCGGGCGCGGGTGTCACGGGTGACTCTGCCGTCGAGAGCCAGGTGTGGCCCTTGACCGGCTCGCGGAACGCCAGCCCATTGTTGCTGACAACGAGTCCCAGGTCGCCGGAGATGTTCGCGAATTCGGCGTCGTTGTGCCAGATGCAGTAGAGGCCCACCAGCACGTTGCCAAAACCCGCCGCACCCACCCCCAGATGCACCTCGTCGCGCCGGGGACCTTCCGCGTAGGGCAGCGCGAAGGACTCCGCGCACTCCGGGATCCAGTGGTCGAAGTCGGCGGAAATCCACGCGGCACCTTGGCGTCCGCGCTCGCGTCCCGACTCGCCGGGCAGGAAGGTCTGGGCGTTTGCAAAGAAGTAGCCATTGTGCTGGTAGAAAGACGCGTGTTCGAGAAACGCTTCGATGGGCGGTTTCTCCGTAGCGGCCCAGTGGATGCCGTCCGGACTGACCGCGAGCCGCATGGTCGGGTAGTCGTAGGGGTCGTACTGCGTCCAGAAGGCCAGCTTGTAGCGGCGCGCGGGGTTGGGGTCCGCGTCATCGCGCACGACGCACGCGTCGCCTGTCAACGCGCTGGGCAGGTCGAACGCGTTGTTGTCGCGACTGCCTTTGAAGAGCAGTTGCCCGAGGTTCGGCTTGGTCCAGTTCAGGCCGTCGTCGCTTTCCGCGTAGCAGAGTGGCCCGGGGATGATGTTGCCTTTCCAACGGTCCGCCTGTGCCGATAGCGCAGGGGGCCAGTCCGGGTTCCGGCCGAGGTGGCAGGCGTAGTACCACATGCGAAACTTGCCGTTTTCAAAGAGGACGGTGCCATAGAAATGCGTGGCGAGAAAGTCCGGCGCGTTGGGGTTGTCGCGGGTGGGTGTCAGCACCGGCTCGGGACGCACGGCGGGCTTGCTGAGATAGAGGCACATGTCGCGCTTCAACGGCAACGACGCATCGTCGATGGCCAGCAGCACGGCCTGGCCCGGCACGCGGATGCCCGTGGATGGAAAGACGAAAGCACCACCATCCGCGAGGCCCGCGTCTGCGGAGATAGCCGCGAGGCCGATCACAAATAACGGTGTCAGGAAATGCCATCGCGTCATCTGTTCCTCCGTTTCCGTGGGAATCTGCGTATAGGGCGGGACTTGTTCCCCCCCATCCTGATCTCGTGCGATTCATGACCGCCCAATGAAGAAGGCGGGAACATATCCCGCCCTACGAAGACGATTCGGTCGTTGGGGGAATGTCGCAAGTTGTGTCGCAAGTTTGTCGCAAGTTTCGATGGGCCATCGCTCCCAGAGCAATGTCATGGCTTCAGCCGGTACTCCAACTGATTGGTCGCTCCGCTCACGATAAGTAAGTCCTTTTGCATGAGTATCTTAAGATCTCGCTGCAGTGTACGCCGGTTCATCTCTGGACACAGCCGCTCAAAGTCCTGAATCGTCAATTTGCCTCTCTCCAGAATGTATTCAATGGCACGCGATTGGCGTTCGGACAAGCGTTCCCTTTCGACGAGCGCCTCCATCCGAACTGACAGCTCGCCCCGTCGCGTAACCTCAGTGAGTTGAGTCGCAAGACCCTGAACAAAGAACTCCAACCACTCCGTCAAATCCATGCCGCTCTCGCGAGCGCTCTGTATCGCATCATAAAAACGGCGGCGATCCCGGTCGTAGTACTCACTTATGGAGAACAAGCGTTTGAAGTCGTATCCACTCCGGTACAGACACAAGGTGGAGAGGAGCCGTGACGTTCGTCCAGTGCCATCGAGAAACGGATGAATGTGGACAAGTTGGAATTGAGCGATCCCACTCACCAACACAGGGTGTGTTTCCTGTTCACCGTTGATCCAATTCACGAGGTCCGCCATCAGAATTGGAACTTCAAGAGCCGGGGGCGGCGTATAGATGATTTCCCCTGTCATTGCGTTGGCCACGTAGTTTTGAACCAATCGATATACGCCGGGAGAGGCGCTCCCTCCTCGAACCCCGTCGACCAGTCTCTTATGAATCTCGCGTATTAGGCCTTCGGTGATGGGCCCGCCACATTCCAGATACTCCGAGACAAAGTCGAATGCTTGCCGGTAGTTCAGCAGTTCGCGCGCGTCGTCCGGATCGGCCTCGGGTACGGGCGTGCCGGTCAGCAGGCGCTCAGCCTGCTCAAGGTTCAGCCGTGTACCTTCGATATGCGTCGTGTGATGCGCCTCGAGCACGAACGCCCGGCTTTCCATATCGCGCATCCAAGCCTCGGACAGGGTGGTGGCGTCCCAGAAACCCCGGGCGCGTTCGATCTGCGCCAGATCTGCTGTGATCCGGTTCGTGATGGTATAGACAGGCCTGAACCCGCCGATCGGCTCTTCTGGCTCCATGAGGGTATGATACCTTGTGCATGGCTAAGCCTTACAGTGACGGGTCTTGGAGTGCAAGCGGGTCAATCGAGACTCCGGATCGCCCTACGAAGACGACTCGCTCTTCGGCAAACTGTCGCAAGTTTGTCGCAAGTTGGGGCGGGACGCCGCTGCGGAGCGCGGTCACGTCAGAAGGTATACCCCACCGCGAGACCGACGCTGTTGGCGCCGGCATTGTCGTCGCTCAGGCCGCCGTTGGAGATGTGCTGGACCTGCAAGGTCACGTGCCAGTTGCTCTTGAATTGATACCCGAGGCCGCCTTCCAGCAGGAAGTCCATGGTCGCGGAATTCCCTTCGATGTGATTGGAGTGGAACAGGACGCTGGCGCCCCCTTCGACAAACGCCCCGTCGCGGGTGTCCTTGTTCTGATAAACGCGCGAGGCGATACCCAGACCACCTCCCGCAAGGGTGTCCTCTGGGTCGTCTTGCATGTACAGGAAGAGGGGATACGTGCGCAGTCCAAGCGTGGCGCGGGCGAAGATCGGCCACTCATACTCGACGCTGCCTTTGACGACGATATCGCCCGTCCGGTCGCGCCGCCCGGAGTGAAAACCAGTTGCGGCCCCAACTTCCGTGCGCCAGCGTCCCTCGCCGAAGCCCTGGGTAATGGCGTTATCCGCTTGGGCGGACTCGGCTAGGAAGAACATGGCAAACGGGGCCATTAAGGCCACTACAAGCGCCGGAATTCCGGACCGGATCATGGGTCGCTCCTTCGTGTTTTGCGGTCTGCGCATATTTCGCAAATATTGACAACTGATAATAGTTCACCCGCCGCCAGTTGTCAACCGGGAATGGTGAGATCTGCGGACTATATGTCCTGACCGGGCATCAAAGTTCCCAGAATGCGATTGTACACGTGATGCACGGCGGCTTTGCGCTGGGCGATTTCTTCCGCGAGGGAATCGTCGAGGCTGAGGCGGCGGCCCAAGTCTGCCACGGCCTCGGGCTCCTCGGGTAGCGAACTGGTGGCGCGGCCGTGCATGATGCGGAGCCGGTTTTCGATGCGCCGGAACAGCAAGTAGGTGCTGCGCAGGGTGGCCGCATCCTCAGGCGTGAGGATGCCCTCTTCCTCCAGCAGGGCGAGCGAGCCCAGTACGTCTCCGCGCTTAAGGTCAGGATGAGCTGCGGCATGGCGCAGTTGGAGCAGGCGGATGGCGAACTCGAGTTCGGCGATACCGCCCTCGTCCTTCTTGAGGTTGCGGGCATTCGAGGCGGCGACTATCTTCAGGCGGACGTCTTCGATGTTGGCGAGATTGTCCCGCGTAAGCGGCAGGGCAAAGGCGATGTCGCGCACGCGGCGCTCGACCTCGGCCCCGAAGGCGGCGTCGCCCGCCACCGCACGGGCCTTGACGAGGGCGAGCCGCTCCCAGGCCTGGGCTTCGCCCGAGTAGTACTCTTCAATGCGTGCATCGCTCACGACGAGACTGCCCTTCTTGCCGTCGGGCCGGAGGCGGGCGTCGATGTCGTAGAGGATGCCGTAGCGCGTGGGCTCTTTGAGCGCCTTGATGATGTGCGAGGCGACGGCGGTGAAATACTCGATGGGCGACATGCCGGACTCGATGCTTGCGCCGCTTTCGTATACGAACACCAGGTCGAGGTCGCTGCCGTACCCGATCTCGCGTCCGCCCATCTTGCCCAGGCCCAGCACCGCAAAAGCGCCGGAGCTTACTCCGTAACGCTCGGTCACACGCTGGCGCGCCGCAGTCACCGCGTATTCGAGGCACACCTCAGCCAGAAGCGTCAGCTCTTCGCCGATGGTGACGACATCCGCGCCTTGAATGAGGTCACGCATCCCGATGCGCAGGGTTTCCCCCGAGTGAAGACGGTAGGGCGCGGCGTCGCGGTCGTAGGCGTTCGACAGCGCGTTGAGCTGGGCCTCCAAGTCCTCGCGCGAGGAAGGCCGTTCCAAGGCGCCGGGTTGGCCGAAGGTGTCAAAGAGCCCCGGGTCGCGGATGAGCAGGCCAGCGAGGAACTCGCTGTTCTCCACCAGGGTGGTCAAGTATGCGCTGAGGTTGGGAGCCCATTTCAGCATGTCGTAAATCGTGGCGGGCGCACGTACGTTGGCCAAGATCTGGCCGAGACGCATCAAGGTCGCGTCGGGGTTGGCGCATCTTGCGAGGGCCTTGAGCAGGATGGGCGCTACCGCTGCGAATTGCTGGCGCACCCTCAACGAGTGCGGGTGCTCTCGCCTGCCTGCATACAGAACCAGCAACTCCTCGCGCGCGCGTCCAGGGTCCTGGAACCCCAGACTGCGCAGGCCTTCGAGGCCAGCGTGCCCATCGGAATGCGGGTTGAGCGCATCGCTCACCCACAAGTTCCCGGCGCCCTCCGTTGCCAGGAACTGGTCGAGGATCTTGCGCGTGGCCTGGGCGCGATCCTGATAGTCCACGAGGAAGGACGGGCCCGTCGCGTAGCCCAGACGCTTTGCGAGGGCGTCCAGTTCGCCGGGATCCTTGGGAAGCGCGTGGCGTTGCTGGCTGCCTTCGATCTGGAGCCGGTGCTCGACGTGGCGCATGAAGGTGTAGTTGCTTGCCAGGGCGGTGGCGTCGAGCGGCTTGAGGATGCCGAACATGCCCAGCGCCTTGATGGCTTCGAGGGTGGTGCCACTGCGCAACTCCGGGTAGCGCCCGCCATTGAGCAATTGCAGAACCTGCACAGTGAACTCGACGTCGCGGATACCGCCGCGCCCGAGCTTCACCTCGATTTCGGTTTCGCCGCGGCCGGCGACTTGTGCCTCCATCTGGCGCTTGACGTTGCGGATGTCCTCGAGGGTTTCATCGTCGAAGAAACGCGGAAACACGAAGGGACGGGTCAGTTCGATGAAACGATCGCCCAGCGCGAGGTCGCCGGCGCAGGGGCGCATCTTGATGAGGGCCTGGCGCTCCCAGGCCTGCCCTTCGATTTCGTAGTAACGCAACGCGGTGTCAATGTCCACGGCAAGCGGGCCCATGCGCCCGTGCGGGCGCAGGCGCATGTCCACGCGGAAGACGGATCCCTCGGAGGTGATCTCCGCCAGCGCCTTGATCACGCGTTCGCCAAGCTTGTGAAAGAACTCCGCCACGCTGATCGAGCCTGACGAACCGCCGCTGGTGGAGCCGTCCGCGGCATAGATGAAGATGAGATCGATGTCGGAACTGAAGTTGAGTTCGCGTCCGCCGAGTTTGCCCATGCCCAGCACGCTGAATCCGCATTCCGTCGCGCCATCCGCGCACAAGGGCCTTCCGAAGCGCGGTTCGAGATCTAGCCTTGCGCATTGGTAGGCCGTCTCGAGGGTGGCATCTGCGAGATTCGAGAGGTCTTCCGTCAGCGAAGCGAGCGGTACGTGGACAAAGATGTCGCGCGTCGCGATGCGGAGGATCTCCCGGCGCTTGAAGCGGCGCAAGGCCTGACAACGCGCGTCGAACGCGTCGAAATTCGCCAGCACGCGCGAGAGTTCCCGCACGAGTTCATCGCGCGAACGCGCGTTTTCGAGTTCGGCTTCTTCCCACAGCCACGACATATACTCGGGATTGCGGCAGAGTATGTCGGTGAGGTAGTGGCTTTGCCCGAGGACGGTCAACAGCATGCGTGCGTAGCGCAGCGTCGCGTCCATCAGGTCCAGCTCCGCGAGCGGCGTGCGCGAGACCTCGAGGTAGCGTTGAAGGCGGACCAGAGCGGTCTCGGGGGCGCCGCACTCTTGCAGGGCAGCCCGCAGGTGCGTGGCGAAGCGCGGCCGTCCTTCCAGGTTGAGCGAATCGATGAAGGGCTGGAGTCCCGGGGGCTCCGGCAGCGAGATTGTCTGCTTGTGCTCAGTCATGAAATCCTCAGTAACACATGAAGACACAGGCGAGGGCGCCTGTGCCCCACGCGCTTGCCCTGCTTGCGAGCTTTCGTTCTCTCGCCCTGCCTGTGGTCTGCCGAAAGGCCCGGCGGCTCCAACCAAGCGCTGGCACGAAGTACTCTGCACAAGACACAGGCGAGGGCGCCTGTGTCA
>JADLCA010000724.1 GCA_020847495.1 Candidatus Hydrogenedentota bacterium
AATGACTCTTCCGCGTACGACCCATTTCATGGACTCCTTTCCGGACATTGTCCGGGGTGCGGGTGTGTGGGGTCAAACCCACACACCCTTTACTTAGCACCTGTCCAAAAAATGGGGGTAACTTCACCCCGCCATGTTGATGCATACCGCCACCCCCGCCTCCGTCCGGCGTCATCATGCTTGGCTTCGCGAGGATTTGCAGCGCGCTGTCTATCTTGAAGTTCCCTCGTGTCACGACACGGTCTCCCTCGTTCAAGCCCGCTCGAACGAGGTAGTACTCGCCTGCGCGCGGACCCAGTACGATCTCGCGGCCTTCGTAGGTGGGAACGTCTTCATTCGGCAGTTCAAGATAAACAATGGCCCGCGTACCCGTAACCAACACGGCCGACGCTGGGATAACAAGAGGCATGTCCTCGTCCTTCGGCTGTGCTGACACGTATCCCATGTCCTCGGCCTTTGCGAGCTGCATTTCGCAGACGTCGCACGTGCCCGGCCCATTCTTGATGACCTCGGGATGCATGGGGCAAATCCATTTGCCCGCGAGACTCGGATCCATGACGCGGCCCCCCGTAGCCACTTGCGCGCGCACCTCGGACCGCACGAACATCTCCGGCTTGAGGCGACTGTCCGGATTCGAGACGTCCACTCGAACGTCCACGGTCCGCGTCATCGGGTCCAGTACAGGGTCGATGAAGGAGATCCGGCCTTCAAACTCTTCGCCCGGATAGGCCTCGGTCGTGAACGTCACGCGTTGCCCGTAGTGCAGCCACGGCAGGTCCGACTCGTACGCGTCCAGTTTGACCCAGACGCTCGACAGGTCGGCCAGTGTGTAAATGCGCGTGCCTTCCTGCACGTACATGCCTTCCTGGCCGTTCCGGTGAATCACGGTACCGCTGATCGGCGCGTAAATCGTCACGTGGTCTGAAGTGATACCCTTCTGCTCCGCCTCCGCGATTTGTTCGTCCGTAAGCCCCCACCGGCGCAACTTGGCCCGGGCCGCTTCCAACGTCGCTTGGGCCGTTTCCCGGAGGACTTCCGGCGCGCCGGGGCGCATGTCCTTAAGCGCCTGCGCAGTCCGCCGGAGTTCCTCCTGCGCCGTCAGCAGTTCCGGACTGTACAAGTAGACCATGTGGTCGCCCTTGCGCACCTCGATGCCCGTGTAGTCTACGTACAGGCGATCGAGCCGGCCCGGAATCCACGCCGTGATATAGCTGAGCCGGGTCTCGTCGTAGTCCACCTTACCCACCATGCGGACTTCTTTCGTCACAAACTTGCGCTCAACGGCACTCGTCTCGATGTCCATGAGCGCCTTGGCTGCCTCGCTCGTGCGGTACTGGCGCAAACCCGCCATCTCCGATCCGGAGTCTTCGGAAACGGGGACCAACTCCATCCCGCAAAGGGGGCACGTTCCAGGCTGTGGTTGACGAATCTGTGGATGCATCGCGCAGGTCCAGAACTGGGTTTTCTTTTCCGTTTCTTGGCCATGTGTTGCGTGCTCGGTTCCGGCCTCGGGAGTGGGTTCGCTGGGCCGGTTTCCGATCCAGTATCCGAGGGCAATGCCAAGCGCGAAGAGAATTAGTACTGCGGGTTTGATCCGTCCCTTGAGAAAAGCCTGTCTGAATCGCGCCCATTTGCTGTCGGTTTTGCTCATGACGGTTTCTGCCTTTGTAGGGGTGAGGCTAACGCTTCCGTGCACCCAATGCACTTCATGCGATTCTATCCAAAGTCAGGCCAGAGATTGTGCCTGTGCATTGCGGAGTAGGGTAGCAAGCAATATGCCAGTAACTGAAAAGTTGTACGCTCCCGTTGCGAATCTGCCCCGCAGGAATGATCTGCGCAGCGAGGCTCGCTCTCGAAAGACATGTGTCACCGCAACTCGTTGCCGCTCATTCAATGGGCTTAGCGGCAACCAATCGCCTACATGAAGCTACTGACACAAGCACCAGTGAACGAGCTACAAACCATTATATGAAACGTCCCCGCCAATGTATATCACTGCAGTCAGAATACATCGTTTAGTCCATACGATTATCGGGCGCTGAGGTGCCGTCTCCCGTTCGCCGTCGTTAAACTGGCCGCGTCGACACAAAGCATCGCGGCAAATGCCAAAAGCACTCAATGATTTGGCTTCATTACCAACGTCTTGGATCACCGGTTCCGAGAGACGGGAGTAGCTGTCCAAGCCGCCCGATCAAGACGAATCGGTAAGAAACTGACCACTTCTTGAGGATAGAGAGTAACCACCTTGTTCAGTAGACAGCGCGTGAATAGAGAATCTTTGGCACCCTTCCAGAACTCAGTTAACAAAACGCAGCCTGAGTCTGCAAGTGACGGCGTCTTCTTTCATGGGCGTACGGAACTCTTTCCCCTGTGCCGGCACCCCTGACGGGTCTTTGCCGCAAGTTTGGGCCATCGTATTGGCTAACGGACCTCGCTTCGTCCAAACGGCTATGTGTGGCGAGTCGAGACACCCCTATAGCGAAAAGCCGTAGTTTCGCAAATACCACACCTGCCAGTCCCGCACGCCCACCTGTCACCCACAAACGCGAACGAATGATGGCATAGTAGTTGCTCGCCTGATTGTGCGATTGGAATCTTGGCTTTCCCACGCCGTCCAATCCGTTGCAAGGCTATTCGCAATAGAGAAGTCACCAAAACTGATGGAGGTAATCCAGCATGTTTTTTGTGCTGTTCATGGTTCTTTCGGGACTACCAAACGATCAAATCAACGGTTCGGGCAATGAACCCATAAGCGCTGTGGAACAGGTTTTCTGCCCCGTATTGTCCAACGAACGGATCGACCTATCCATCTATACGGATTACGAAGGACAACGCGTCTACTTTTGTTGTCAGAAGTGCCGCAAGGATTTCATCGAGGATCCTGCCCCGTACCTCGCTCACCTGACGACTCCCTCGCGCGATTCCCAGAGCGGGGCTGCGGTGAGTCCGTCTCAAGATGAACTGGACGACCACGGCCATTCAGATGAAACCATTGCTACGCATGCCGACGAAGAGCAAAACATCGGTCATGAATTGACAGCACCTGAACACGACCACGCGGCAGACCACGGGCAACCCACGGGCCTGTCGCGTGTAATACGCTTCTTGGGCAAATTCCACCCTGTGGCCGTACATTTTCCCATTGCACTCATCCTGGCTGCCGCCGTCGCGGAACTACTTGCCATGCGGTGGAGGCTACCGATGTTTACGGGGTCGGCGCGATATCTGACACTCCTCGGCGGGCTTAGCGCGGTCGGGACTGCGGCCCTTGGTTGGGCGGCCGGTGCGTTTTCCCATTATCCGGGCGAACTTGCAACCACGCTCGTCTGGCACCGGTGGCTGGGAACGGCAACCGGCATAATGGCGATTCTGGCAGCCGTACTCTCGGAATGGCAATGGCGAGACAAAAGCGTCTCAATCCGTCGAAACGCCTATCGCATAAGCCTTTTCGCGGCTGCCGCACTGGCGGGAATAGCAGGACATTTCGGAGCCATGTTGATCTACGGGTGGGACCACTTTGCCTGGTAGGAGCCCTTCTTTTTGGTCCGCGGCAGATGGTGACCATGAAAGCGCGAAAACGAGAAGGCGTTTATCAACCCAGGGGAGCACCGGGCTGAGGTCACCGAAGTGCTCTGTCTATAGACCCAGAACGTCACTTCGCATCTGCTCAACCCGGTAAAGCAGATCGTCGATAAAACTGGCCTGGACATCGCTGTCTTCAAGCGCTTCGCGAAAGTGCGCCACGAACGCATCGAAGTGCTCATGTGTTAGACCCCGTTGCACTGCGCGGTAGTGGCCAGCCCGCAGTTCAATACCGGAACGTTCTTGGGGCCCACCGGCCACGGTACTGAGAAAGGACCGCATCTTCCGCCTTTGGACGGTCATGTCGGTGCCCTCAAAAAAAGAGGATCAGTCTCGGATCTTGGGACACCCGCTCGTGCAGGGACTGAGTGATCTCATCGAGCTTGGCCGACCCGCTTATGTCCCGGTAGATGGAGAGCATGTTCCAGTCTTCCTTGCAGCGGTTAGAAAAGGCCCGGTCAAACGTACGTACTGTGCCACTGAGTGTGCGCATGTGTCCACACCGGTAGGTCCTTATAGCGCTTCATCGCCCTCCTCACCGGTCCGGATGTTGATTGCCCGCTCGACATTGACGAGAAACACACGACCGTCTCCCCGTTCCCCTGTATACCCGTGTTCTTGAATGATACGCATGAAATGTTCGGCTTCTTCGTCCAGGCATACGATTTCCAGCTTTGCTATGGCGGAGTATTTTTCCGAGTACTTTCGCACGAGATGCCAGCGATCCCCCTCGTGATCGGCGAGCGCTCCTATGGCGTCGACTCGTATGACGGTAATATCCTTGGCTCCCTCACGCTCCAAGTGTTCGATCGTGCCGTCAAGGAACGTTGGTCGCATATACGCTTTAATCTCTTTCACGATCGCTGCCCTCCAAATCACTCATGACTCAGTGCGCGCCAAGAACTTGATCAGAAATCCTCTAACATACGCTCTCACTCTGCGCCGAAGCATTTACACGCATGTCAATCTTCGACAACCACTGGAGGCGGGATTGCTGGACTATGCGTTCTGCTCTAGACTGTGCAGCCGGCCGGCCTCGATGTCCCGTAACCGATTCTTCTTTTGCTGCTTTACGTCCTGCTCGCACGCGGCGCGGCAGGAAGCGTTGGGTGTATCCGATGTGGCACAGTCCGTGTGTATAGAGTTGAGCCGCTGGCTATGGGCTGACGCACGATCGCCTGCGACACTGGCGCATCCCAGGATCCCTGTCGACAGAATCGCGAGTACAACAATTAGCAGAAGTATCGGAATCAACCTATTCATGGTGTGTCCCTCCGTAGTCGTCTCTTCAAGGTGAATCAGATGATTGTTGTTCTTGGAATTCTCGGGTGTGCGCTCCCACGAACCCTTCGACGGAAAGTTTTCCTTCCCTTACGTTTTCAAGAATGGCGAAGTATCTGCTGGGATTGCGCAAGACACGCGAGAAACAATGCTCGCCGCATACTCGGAGAAGGCGATACCCGATTACGGCGCCAATCTGCTCATGACCGGGCACCGGCAAGGTGTCCCCAGACACGACACATCGATCGAGTGGGTAGTGCTCCTCCTGGCTCTTGATGAGCGCGGTGTCGAGCTTGTCCAGAAACGGAGCCGGGTCTTGCTTGAATTGGTCGATACAGGCCTCACAGCAGAATCGTACGAGCCGGTTCTTGTACACGAAGTCAACGGCTTCTACACCAGGCCCATCGAGTGTTTTTCCTGAAACGACACACGTATCGAGCGGATAGCGTGGTTTCTGCTGAGTAATGATCGTACCGTCGAGTTTCTGAAGACTCTCCAACAAGTCCTCCTCGAACTTCTCCGGGCATTTCCTTGTACAGAACCTGACCTGCCGATCCCCGTAGAACTTCTCGATTGGTTCCTTCATCACACTCAGGTCATTACCAGAAACGGGACATCGGTCGAGTGGGTAAACCTCACTCAGATCCTTTGCGACTTGTGCGTAAATCGGGACAGGTGAAAGCATCGCGAAAGCGGCAATCAGGGAGACCAGTGCAATTGCCGCGAAAGCTCTCTTCTCGTTCCATATACGACGTCGAGTGATTTTCATGTCGAGATTAGTCCTTTCGTCGAAAATCTCATCTGTTCTTAAATCACACCTTGACCCAAACATAATCCGTGCCATGAATGACCAAGGGCTCATCGGCAATGACTTATGGGGTACAGAAGACAGCTCAATTTGATGAAAGCCCAATCATCGGTCAACATCTGACCACGCGAATGGCTAGCGACTAGCCAGGTTGCTCCCGGCACAGTTCTTGCGTCCAGCTAAGTGCTTTTTGCTCCCAGAGTTCCCTGTATCTGATAAGAAATCAAGACATAACGAAGGGCGCCTCGGATCGTGAGCCTTGGCGCGGGGAGTCGTGGTAATGCGGTTTCAAACTCGGTTGAATCTTTCGATGATTGCAGTAAGTATCCCCCGGCAGAGCCGGGGGCTTTATGATGATGTGAGCCGCTCAAAGCGGCATGGCGGGGTCGCTAACGCGGCCCCATCAGTTTGGGCCACCTTGGTGGTGGCCCGTTAGCGCCACAAGTTCATCTGCTCGAAACGACGGTCTTCTTCTTCCTGCTTGCGTATGTACTCCCGAATCACTGCTTCGTCACGGCCTGTGGTCGACACGA